>CAZPUO010000058.1:0-12603 GCA_964589745.1 uncultured Methanotrichaceae archaeon | reverse complement strand
TAATAGCGTAGCCATCGCCTCATCGCGAGTTGAAATTTTTTTCTTTTCCTGATATTCCTTGAGGACCTGAAAGGCTTCATCGCTTATCACTATCGATAGACGCTTCATGTCATTTAATCTGAATACCTCCATTTAGATCTAATCTTAGTATACGTATACCTTAAGGGCGTAAGATATTTATACGTAACGCAATTTTGCTACATTTGGAGATATACCACCATGGCCGCAGCAGTTCACACCTCGCCCCAGGGCGGGCATACTCGGCAGATGGCAGTTGAACAGATGCCGGTCGGCTAATGGCAATGAAAATTTTTGTAGATGCAAGAGTTGATTGAAAATGAATAATAATCACAACATTCGCAGGCCCTCCTGGGACCATCTTCAAGCCCCCATCCCTGCCCCGAAACCGGAGGATTCTTGAAATGTCCCTCCTCAATCGCGCCGCCTCCCGTGCCCGCACGCAGGCCCGCTCCGTGCGCGCGCGCCTGGCAGGCGCCCTCAGGGCGTTCGGGCAGTGTCTCCGGCGGCAGCCCGAGATACCCGCCGCCCTGACCGAGATCAACGAGGCCCTCGACGACCACTCTCCGCTGCCCGGAACGATCGCTCTCCTGAAAAAGGAAAACCTGCAACGAGAGGCCGAGGCCCTGGCCCTGATCCTGCAGAAGGCCGCGCCCTTCGTCCCCCTGCTGGACGACAGCGAAGCCTACTACCGCAAGTCCATCACTATTTTCAGCAAATCGGAGACCGTTCCCCTCGACATTGATCGCAGCTTCAGCTCTGATGTCAGGCTCGTTCTCTACGAGGACGGCCGTCTAACCAGAGCGCTGCGATTTCGCGAAACCTGCACCAGGGGCTTTGGGTGGGAACAGGAAGAGGAAGAAGAATTGGACTGCGCTGCAGCCATATCCCTCTACAGCCTCGATGCCATCGCCTCGGGCCTGGCCGGTGCTCTGGAGGAGCTCTCCTCGATCAAGGCATTGCACGGAAAGCTGGAAGAGCGGCTTTCGGCAATGACGAAGATCCTGGAGGCTTTGCAGCGCATGCCGTGAGCTGCAGGAATTCGCAGCTTTTCAGGGTGCCATGCTATCCGCTGTCAGCATTTTGAGCCGAATGGGCAGACTGATCTGCAAAAAATTCTTTCGGCAGCTCTAAATATCAATCGCGTTAATCCTGAAAGACAGGTTCATTCTCATGCCGTTCGCATCTGAAATCCCGCCAAAGAATATTCCGGATTTTACAGAGCTGCACGACATCAGCGCCATCCTTGGGACCGTAGCAGCCTATCCCGGCGACAGGCAGTACTCTTTAGAGTGGCTGTCCAGATTAGAGGATGGAAACGACTACAGCCTCTCTGCTCTGGCCCTCAGCTCCCATGCCGGGACTCATCTGGATGCCCAGGCTCACCTCCTCAAGAGCGGCAGGACCCTGGATCAGTATCCTCTGAAGCGCTTCATCCTCCCGGCCCAGGTGATCTCTGTAGACGACAATTCCATGGAAGAATCCATCCAGGCCTCCGCCCTGCAGAACCTGAAGATAAATCCGGGCGAAGCTCTGCTCTTTCGGACCGGCAATTCCTCCGTTGGGCTTATGCGAAGCCCGGCCTTCTCGGAAAAGTTCGTTTACCTGTCCGTGGATGCAGCCCGTCTTTGTGTGGCCCTGGGCATCAGTCTGGTGGGCATCGACTGCCTCTCCGTGGACAGATACGGGGACGACTCCGCTCCTGTGCATCGCTGTCTTTTGGAAAACGACGTCCTCATCCTGGAAGGCATCGATCTTGAGGCAGTTTCTCCTGGCAGGTATTTGCTCATCTGCCTTCCTCTCAGGATAAAGGATGCAGAGGCCGCACCAGCCAGAGCAGTTTTGTTGAGGTGATCTAGGGACGCAAAACTGATTATCGTCTTAATTAGGTCCCTGGATAATAAATTTTAAAATATATTATAATATTTTTTATGAGGGCTTTGATGTATTCAAAGCAAAGTAAGCCAGCAGCGCTTCCAGTTGGATCCTCTCGTTAGCTCCTTCCGTCATGCGGAAATCGATTTCTCCGATGCGGTCGATGAGCCTGACTTTCTCCTTATCCGGGATGTCCAAATCCAGCATGGCCCTGTGAATCTGGACAACGACGTCTTGTCCAGAAAGGCCCTTGGAGAGCAATAGATCATCCAGCATGCCTCTGGCACCGGGGAAGTCACCCTTGAGGGCGGTATTGATGAAATTTCGTATCTCCTCCGGTTTGGCGGTGGAGGTGATCTGGTAGATCGTTTCCTCGTCCACCTTGTCGCCCAAAAGGGCCGCCGCCTGCAGGGCGTTGATGGCCTTGCGCATATCTCCGCTGGCAACGTACTCAATGGCGGACATTCCGCCTTCGGAGACCTTCAGGCCCTCCTGCTCGGCAATGAATTTGATCCTCTGGGAGACGGCTTTTGCAGATAAGGGCTTAAACCGATAAACGGCGCAGCGGGACTGGATGGGCTCGATGATCTTGGAGGAGTAGTTGCAGGAGAGAATGAACCTGGTGGTGGCGGAATAGCGTTCCATGGTCCGGCGCAGGGCGCTCTGAGCGTCATTGGTCAGGGCATCGGCCTCGTCCAGAAATATAACTTTAAAGTCGGCTTCGCCCAAAGGTGCCATGCGTGCGAAGTCCTTCACCTTGTGGCGTATGATGTCTATGCCTCGCTCGTCGCTGGCATTCAGCTCTATGAAATTGTTCCTCCAGGTCTCCCCGAAGATCTCCTTGACGATGGAGATGGAGGCTGCGGTCTTGCCCACGCCGGGCGGCCCTGAAAACAGCAAATGCGGCAGGTTTCTGGTCTTCACGTAGGACTTGAGGCGGCGGATTATCTCGTCCTGGCCTACGATGTCGTCCAGCTTATCGGGACGGTACTTCTCGATCCAGATCTCCTCTTTGATGGACAACCCTCTACTCAAGGGTTCAAGCTGTCCGTATATCAATATTCCTGAAGAGCGATTGGCAACTCGCAAAGGTCACAAAGGCTAAATATAGATGTGTTACATGGTGGCATTCGTTTTTCGGAGGATTTGTCTGTGATCTTCGAGGTGGCTGGACAGTATAATGCGCAAGATCTAGAGAATGAAGTCAGAGTGCTCTGGGAGAGGTCCCAGACCTACCGCAAGGTCCGGGAGATGAGAGTCGGGGGAAAGAAGTTCTTTTTCGTCGATGGACCGCCATATACTACGGGCCGCATTCACCTTGGCACTGCCTGGAACAAGGTGATCAAGGACGCAGTCTTGCGCTACAAGTCCATGAACTGCTTCGAGGTCAAGGACAGGGCTGGCTGGGATATGCATGGGCTGCCCATCGAGGTCAAGGTGGAGGAGTCATTCGGTTTTCGCAGCAAACGGGATATCGAGGCCTACGGAGTGGACAAGTTCATCCAGAGGTGCAAGGAGTTCGCGCTTCGCCAGAAGGATGACATGACCGCTCAATTCAAGATCCTGGGGGCCTGGCTGGATTGGGACGACCCCTACATGACCCTGAAGAATGAGTACCTTGAGGCCGCCTGGTGGACGCTGAAGAAAGCACATGAGCACAACCTCCTGGAGCGCGGCCTAAGAGTGGTCAACTGGTGCCCTCGATGTCAGACTGCCATAGCCGACTCCGAGGTGGAGTACTGGGATGAGACGGACTACTCCATCTATGTCAAATTCCCTGTAGTTGGTGAAGAGAACACCTACATCGTCATCTGGACCACCACACCCTGGACCATTCCCGCCAACGTTGCAGTGGCCGTAAATCCAACCTTCGAGTACTCCCGGGTTCGGGCCTGGAAGGATGGACAGGTGGATGTTCTGATCATGGCCTCCGACCTGGTAGAGTCCGTGCTGAAGAAAGGCCGGTACAAGGATTACGAGCTATTGGGAACCATGAGTGCCGAGGAGATGCAGAAGCTGAAATATTCACATCCTCTGCAGGACCTCGTGCCCAGACAAAAGGACATTTTGCACGGTGTTTACGCCGCAGACTTCGTCACCGCTGAGAACACGGGCTGCGTTCACATCGCTCCCGGCCACGGCCTGGAAGATTATGAGCTGGGTATGGACAGACACCTGGACATCTTCTGTCCCGTGGGAGGGGACGGACGGTACACCGCCGAGGCAGGCGAGAAGTACCAGGGCAAGTACGTCAAAGAGGCAGATGGCGAGGTGATTTTGGATCTTGCGGATCACGGACTCCTGCTGGCTCAGGGACGCCTGGCCCACAGGTACGGACACTGCTGGCGCTGCAAGACGCCCATAATCTTCATCGCCACCAGCCAGTGGTTCCTGAGGATCTCAGATCTGCGAGATAAGATGCTGGACGAGGTTTCCAAGGTGACCTGGTATCCGGATTGGGCGGGCTCGGCCAGGTTCGCTGACTGGATCAGCAATGCCCGCGACTGGTGCATCTCTCGGCAGAGGTACTGGGGAATACCTCTGCCCATCTGGACCTGCCCGGCCTGCGGCCACATGGAGGTCATCGGCACAGCCGAAGAGCTGGAGGAGAAGAGCGGTGTAAAGCTCGCAGATCTGCACCGACCAGACGTGGATTCCGTACTGTTGGACTGCCCCTGCGGCGGCAAGATGTCGCGCTCGCTGGACGTCTTCGATGTTTGGTTTGACAGCGCCGTGGCCTCCTGGGCGACTTTGAACTTCCCGCGGGACGAATCCCAATTCGAGGACTGGTGGCCAGCCGATTTCATCACCGAGGGTCATGACCAGACGCGCGGCTGGTTCTACTCGCAGCTGGGAGCGTCAATGGTCTCCTTCGGAAGAGCACCCTACAAAAGCGTTCTGATGCATGGCTTCACCCTGGATGACCAGGGCAGAAAGATGTCCAAGAGCATTGGCAATGTCGTGCAGCCTGAGGAGATCGTGGACAAGTTTGGAGCAGACATTCTCAGGTTATATGTTCTGGGGGCTAATGCGCCCTGGGAGGATCTGCACTTCTCCTGGGAGGCGGTGGAGAACACCAGCAGGATGCTCAATATCTTCTGGAATGCCTACCGCTTCGCCCTGCCCTACATGATCCTGGACAGGTTCGATGCAAAAAAAGCGGATCTTTCATTGTATCAAAGCAGCCTGCGGCCCGAGGATCGTTGGATTTTGTCGCGTGTCAACAGTCTGGTCGAGGAGATCACCTTGAATATGGAGCAGTACCAGCTGCATCGCATAGTGCGCTCCATCTCCGATTTTATCCTGGAAGACCTCTCCCGCTGGTACATCCAGCTGGTTCGACCAAGGACGTGGATTGAGCAGGATGACCCAGACAAGCTGGCGGCCTACGCCACCCTCTATGAGGTTCTAATCACGCTTTGTAAGCTCATGGCACCGTTCACCCCCTTTCTTTCCGAGTCCATCTACCAGAACCTGGTCAAGGGGCTGGACGTCAAAGCCCCGGAGTCTGTGCATATGTGCGACTGGCCAAAGGCACAGAATGACTTGATGGATAAGCGGCTTGAGGCCAGCATGGCCGTGGTTAGGGAAGTCTCCGAGGCGGCCTCCAACGCCCGTCAGAAAGGCGGCCGCAAGCTGCGCTGGCCTGTCTCAGAGATTGTAATCGCTCCCACCAATGAGGCGGTGGACCTCGATAACCTGGAGAACGTGCTCAAGGGCCAGACCAACTCCAAGAAAATCACGGTCCTTTCTCCCGGAGAGAAGCCCATGATGGATCTGGAAATGTCTCCTGTGCATAGGAAGATCGGGCCGGTCTTTAAGGGCGAGGCCAAGAAAGTGGTGGCGGCTCTGGGAGCAGCCGAGCCTGCAGATGTCAAAAGCAAGCTGGGTGCGTCAGGAGAGGCGGTGCTAAGCTTCGACGGAAAGGAGTACCGCATCAGCCGCGAAATGGTTGAGTTCAGGGAATTGCCGCCCGAAAATCTCTCGGCGGCCGAGTTCTCCAGAGGTTTCGTCTACGTGAATGTGGCCCTCACGCCTGAGCTGGAAGCGGAAGGATATGCCCGCGAGATCATTCGCCGGATTCAGGACATGCGAAAGGAGCTGGATCTGCGAGTGGAGGACCAGATCAGAGTCGTGGTGGATATCGAGAGCAAACCCATCCTGGATCTGGCGTTGCAGCAGAAAGATCACATAGCCAGTGAGGTCCGGGCGGCTGAGTTCGAGATGGGCCTGGGACTGGAACTGCGAGGAACGCTTGCGAAGGATTGGGAGATCGAAGGAATATGCGTTCGCATCGGCGTGGACCAAAATCTAGATCGCCGGAGCTTTATAAGATGAATGCAGATGATGTTGCTATGGAGGCTCCAGTTCCGGTCAGGGTTAAAGGCGTTTATATAGCCGAGTCTGGTGGAAGCTCACCTGCGCCTGTAGTCCTCCTGGAGGACGAGCAGGCCAGAGTAGTGCCTATCTTCGTGGGGCTCTCCGAGGCCATCTCCATCCATCATGCTCTTTTAGGAGAGCTTTCGCCTCGGCCCATGACCCACGATCTTTTCATCTCCGTCCTGGAGAGCCTTTCCGCCAGCATCACCAACGTGCTAATTGACGACCTGGAGGGAGGGATCTACTATGCTCGCCTCACCATCAAGAGCGACTCCAAGCAGAGTGAGATAGACGCCAGACCGAGCGACTGCCTCGCCCTAGCCCTGCGAGCCAAAGCTCCCATCGAGGTTCAAGAGAAGGTAATCAGTGATGCAGGCATAAGCAAGAGCGATATGGAGAAGCTGACCAGCATAGATAACTATCTGCAGTGAAACCTCAAGCACATTTACCAATCTCGCAGCAATAATCTTGGAATGTGTTTGGTGTTTGAAATCGATTTTAATTGGCCCATCGTTGCGGTCTCAGAGCAGGGGTCTGCCTGGAGGTTCATCACTGTCCAAGAAATGCTGTAGGTCCTCGTAATCATGATCGTCATGAGGCTCGTTTCCTTGCTGGAATTGGTTGTGATCGTCCTGCAAGAACTGCTTTATTGTCGGCGTATCGTAATCTGCCGGCTCAGACATCCAGTTCGCGTTAATGAACTTCGGAGCATAGATCTGATTCTCATAGATGGAAAGTGGCCATCCCTGGCTGCTAGTGTAAAAAGTGTATTGGTCCCAGAAGGGTTCCATAAGGCGATAGTAATCAGATAGATTGAGGGATTTTACGGGCAACAGATTGGGCAGGAAAATTGTAGTGCCCAAGAAGACCGGTGACTCTTGCAAGGCATTATGCTGGGCCATAAATGATGCAATGATGGGTCGGTCCTGGCAGCCTGGATTGGTCGTTTCACGGCATTGGACGTCAGCTGCGCCGAAAAGATGCGCGCCTCCTACAGCGCTCGATGCAAGAAGAAGGAAGAGCGAGATCATTAGCATAGGTCTCATGATAGCAGCATGTTTTCCGGGGTGGCTAGATATAACCCTTAGGTTACCAAGACCCGTTCTATTTTGCCCGGCGGGCATTTCTGGAAGAACCGAAGATGTCTGAATGATCTGCCCAGAATGCTCTTCCTATACGGCAAGATATTTGTCGATCAATGGTTTGCTGATGGGAACTTTTTTCAAATTTTGCGATTCGCGATTTGTCGTTATCACTCTGGATTCTAAGAGGCCTGTTTCGTTTGTTCGCTAGTTATCGGTAAGGTAGCAATCGATATAGGTTTGGCGGTTCATATTTACGATAATTTTAGTAAGTTTTGGCCTCGAATCATTTCAGAGTTACTCATCATCGTCGTTTAGCCTCGAACATAATCTTTATATGTCTTTCCAGAGAAGATATATTAATGTCGCTATGCAACAGATTACTATCGATAAAAAGGTCTCATCTCTCTGTCCAGTTTGTCTCAGAGTAGTATCGGCTCGCGTTTTCTCCCAGGATGGCCGGGTGTATATGGAGAAACGATGCGAAGAGCATGGCGATTTTCGCGAGCTGTACTGGTCAGATCTCCTTCTGTATGAAAAATTCAATAATTACTGGTGTGATGGCCATGGATTAAGCAACTCCACGGAATCAAAGCAGGGTTGCCCTTTTGATTGCGGTCTCTGCCAGAATCATCTGACTGGGACTCTGCTCGGTAATATCGACTTGACCAATCGATGCAACTTGGCTTGTCCCGTATGCTTCGCTGATGCGGGCGGCCGCGTCTACGAGCCGAGCCTAGATCAGATCCGCGCCATGATGCAAATCCTGCGATCGGAAAAGCCGGTTCCCTGCCCGGCCATTCAGTTCTCCGGTGGCGAGCCCACCATGAGGAACGATCTGCCCCAGATTGTCGCCATGGCCATGCAAATGGGGTTCGCCCAGATCCAGATGGCCACCAACGGCCTGCGCCTCGCGGCCAGTCTTGATCTCTGCCAGTCCCTGATGAAGAACGGCCTGAACACCGTTTACCTCCAGTTTGATGGGGTCACTCCTGAGCCTTACCAGGCCGTACGCGGTCGCGATCTTCTTGCGATCAAGATCAAGGCCCTGGAGAACTTCGCCAAGGCCGGTCTTACCAGCGTCGTGCTGGTCCCGACTCTGGCCAAGGGGGTAAATGACCATCAGGTAGGAGATATAGTCAGGTTCGCTTCCCAAAAGCTGGATGTGGTGCGGGGTGTGAATTTCCAGCCGGTCTCTTTCGCAGGACGGATAGATCCACAGGAGCGGGCAGAAAAAAGAATCACTATTCCCGATGTCTTAACCCTTCTAGAGGATCAGATGGATGGCGAGATAACCCGCGAAGACTTCTATCCTGTTCCTTTCGTAGTTCCCGTATCTCAGCTTATCGCTTCCCAATCGCAGGAGCCCCAGCCCATCTTCAATGTTCATCCTTGCTGCGGCGCCGCCACCTATGTTTACAAGTTCAATGGCCACCTCATCCCTATAACCAGGTTTATCGATGTGGAAGGCCTTATGGAAAAGATCAAAAAAGAGGTGGATAATTTCAATGGGTCGGGCCTTGGCAGACTCAAGATGAACGGCATGATCCTAAAAGAGCTGCCCAAGTTCGTGGACGAGGCCAGGATACCGGGCGATCTGAATGTCACCCGCATGCTCCTGAGCGTCTTTCGAAACGGGACTCGTGAGTCCCTCATAGAATTCCACAGCAAGACCCTCTTTGTGGGAGCCATGCACTTTCAGGATTTATACAACCTGGACCTGGAAAGGCTGCAGCGGTGCGGCATACATTACGCCACGCCGGACGGCCGCATAATTCCCTTCTGCTCCTACAACAACCTGCATCGCAAGGGCATAGAGGAGAAATTCTCGCATCCATTTGCTCCCGTTGCACCCCTCCCGCTGCCAAAAGTAATCTGAGCATCCACGAATTTTTGGCAAAGCAGGAGATCGCCTTTGCCGCGGGTATGAGAGACAGGATCAAAATCTCTTTCTGTCGATTCTCTTTTCACGACATTGCCTCATTCGGTCGCATTGACCAAATGCTTTAGTCGGGAGATGAACAATCGGTATATGAATTATTTTTCACCGGCTTCCAATGTCATGTGGCAGAGAAAAGAGACCCTTCGCCGTCCTCATACCGACACGTTTTTATGTGGTACGGCTTACTCTGAGGATCGAGGGCAGGTAGATCAGCTGGAAGATCGCTACCTTGGCATGGTAGAGGCCTCGGGTTCAAATCCCGACCTGTCCATTTCACTGTTTTTTTAGTCAGGCTACAGATTGTGTAGAAAACCTTTTAGCCGCATAATTATTTTGCTGAAAAATGATCAAGGGAGGTCCGCGAAAAAATGAACGAGATAATCGAGATACTGGCCATGGCCTTTACTGTCGGTCTTACGGGTGCCTTAGCGCCTGGGCCGACGCTGGTGGCCACAGTTAACTCCTCCCTCGAGAGCGGCTGGACTGCCGGTCCCAAGATAGCTGTGGGCCATGCTCTGGTTGAGACTTTGGTTTTCCTGCTCATAGTGGGTGGGCTGGCCGTGGCGGCACAACAATATTCTCATTACATTGCCTGGCTCGGCGGCCTGGCCCTGATAGCCTTTGGGATTCTGACTATGAATGGAAGCAAGAGCGCAACCATCTCCTCACAAGAAGGGCAGGCGGTCGGAAATCCCTATCTGGCCGGGATGCTTACCAGTGCCGCTAACCCCTACTTCTGGATCTGGTGGCTCTCCATAGGCAGCGCCCTGGTTATCAGCGGTCTGCGGGGTGGATTGATCATGGCAGGCCTCTTCATGATCGGTCATTGGGGCGCAGACTTCGGATGGTACACGCTGGTATCGATAAGCTTGGATAAGGGAAGATCCATCCTCTCCGAGGCGAATTATAGAAGAATTCTAGCGGTCTGTGGCGGCTTCCTGGTGCTGTTTGGACTCTATTACCTAAGCAGCGCTTAAAGCGGTTTAAAAACGATTATGACCGCTGAAAATCTTGCCTTCGCCTGCTCAGGAACATTTCCATCGTATTCGTGCTTTCCATTTCGCCCATGCCAGGTTCGGCGTGTTTATCTGCGCAGCTTATTTGTTCCAGCCCCTCATGCCCATGATCTTCTCTCTACAAAAATTTGGGCTTGGCGGGCGGGCCGTCTCTCGTGCTCTTCGGGCCTGCGGCAAGCGTTCCGGCTGCAGTCTGCATCCTGGTGGAGACGGCGCACTACATCCTGCTGGAGGCTGCCAATCGCGCTAACCTTATATAAAGGCGGGCGTGGTTTAGAAGGGAGATACATCTTTGCCCAGAAAGGATGATATGGCATATCTGAAGTTGATTCGCGTCTACATCCTGCTCGCTGTGGCGCTGTTCGCCCTTACGGCCATAATGGGCTATTTTGCAGCAGAGCTAAATCCCGCGATGGCAGCAAGCTGGACAAAGGAGCTGGAGATGCTCAAATGGATAATGGACCAGCCGCCTATCCTCATAATGATAATAATATTTCTCAAAAATCTCCTGTCCTGCGCCATGGCCATCCTACTGGGCCTCGGCCTGGGACTGGTGCCGCTGCTGGTGGTGACCAGCAACGGCTTTCTCCTGGGCATTGTATCCTACGGTGCCATCCAAAAGGCAGGAGTGCTTTACCTGCTGGCGGGCATCCTGCCTCACGGCATCATCGAGCTGCCCACGGTGCTTTTGAGCATTGCTATCGGCTTTAGGCTCGGTCATCTACTGATCTTTGCTCTTTTGGGGGAGGAGGCTGATCTGTCCGGCGAGACTAGGATGGCAGTGCATTTTCTGCTGCGCTGGATTATGCCGCTGCTCCTTGTCGCTGCGGCCATTGAAACTTTTATCACCCCCATCGCCATATCGGTGGTTGCATGATCGATTCCAAGACACAGCTCAAGGCTGTTTCCAAGACCGACTCCAAGCCCGGTTCAAAAATCGATTCCAAGACTAATTCAGAGACTGGTTCCAAGATCGATTTCAAAGCGAAAGACAGCAAGCTGCCCTCCAAAGAGAGCTTTAGCGAGTGGTATCATGAGCTGCTCATGATGGCGGAGATCAGCGACAACCGCTATCCTGTAAAGGGGATGTGTGTCTGGTTCCCCTTCGGCTTTGCCATTCGCAAGAACGTCTACGGCATAATCAGGGAGCTTCTGGATCCGGATCACCAGGAGACCCAGTTCCCTCTCATGATCCCGGAGAACGAGTTCATGAAAGAGGCCCAGCACATCAAGGGTTTCGAGGATGAGGTCTACTGGGTGACCCGCGGTGGAACGACGCCTTTGGAGGTCAAGCTGGCACTGCGGCCCACGAGCGAGACGGCGATCTACCCCATGTTCAAGCTCTGGATACGCTCGCATGCCGATTTACCCCTGCGGATCTACCAGATCGTCAACACCTTCCGCTACGAGACCAAACACACCAGACCGCTGATTCGCCTCCGCGAGATCACCTCCTTCAAGGAGGCGCACACCGTCCACGCTACCTGGGATGAGGCAGCTGAGCAGGTGGAGGTGGCCATCCAGAGGTATTCGGAGTTCTACCGTCGTCTGGCCATACCCTTCCTGGTGAGCCGTCGCCCGGCTTGGGACAAGTTCCCCGGTGCTGATTACACCACGGCCATCGACGTCGTCATGCCCGACGGCAGGACTTTGCAGGTGGGCACAGCGCACCACCTGGGATCTACCTTTGCCAAGACCTACGAGATAACCTACGAGGCGGAAGACGGCGAGCAGAAGCTGGTCAATCAGACCTGCTACGGCATATCCGAGCGCTGCATCGCGGCCTTAATTTCCGTGCACGGGGATGAGAAGGGCCTGGTCCTGCCCTGGGGCGTGGCACCAGTTCAGGTAGTAATAGTGCCGATCTTGCTGGGCAACAAGGAGAAGGTGCTGGAGGTTTCCCGAAACCTGCAGCAGCAACTCTCAGCGGCCTGCGTGCGCGTGAAGCTGGACACCAGCGACGAGCGGCCGGGAGCCAAGTTCTACAAGTGGGAGATGAAGGGCGTGCCCATCCGGCTGGAGATCGGGCCCCGGGACATCGAGAAGGGTGTCGTGACAGTTGCCCGCCGTGATGGCGCAAAGAAGGCAGTGCCCATGGACGGCCTGATAGAATCCCTCAAACGTGAGGCCGACGAGCTGCAGGCTGCCCTTTACAGCAGGGCCGAGCAATTCATGAAGAGCAGAGTCAAGGCGGTCACCAGCATCGAGGAAGCTAAACTGCAAACACAGGCCGGAGTGGCCCTGGTGCCCTGGTGCGGCTCGGAGGAGTGCGGGCACCAGCTGGAGGACC
>CAZPUO010000057.1:0-12672 GCA_964589745.1 uncultured Methanotrichaceae archaeon | reverse complement strand
TAGTTGTACCGGTTCCCATGAATGGATCAAGCACGGTATCTCCCACAAAAGAAAACATGCGAATTAACCGCTCTGCGAGCGCCAAAGGGTAAGGCGAAGGATGTTGTTTTGTTGATGTGCCATTTATATCCCAGATCTGCTGGAACCATTGCCTCTGATAATTTTCAGGAATGACGGACATAAGTCGCGCTGCAGACGTTGGTTGACGATACCCTCCAGGCTTTCTCTGAAACAATATATATTCTATGTCATTTTTTATTATTGCATTGGGCTCGTAGGGCTTTCCAAGAAAATTTGTGCACCTGTTTGATTCAAACTGCACATTGGCAATTTTATGCCAGATAATAGGCGCTAAGTTATCAAAGCCTATCTTTCGACAATGCTCCTGTATGCTGGCATGAAGTGGGTACACAACATGTCTGCCGAAATAACGCCGCGGCAAACACACATCTCCTACTACTACTACCAGCCTTCCGCCGCGAACCAGCACCCTGAAAACGTGCTTCCAAACTTTATCCAGGTTCTCCAAAAACGCCTCATAATCTCCGATCAAGCCCAGCTGGCCATCGCGAGTAGGATATTGCTTCAAAGTCCAGTATGGTGGAGATGTGACAACGAGATGTACGCTTTCGTCAGCAATGTCCTCCATGCACCTGCTGTCGCCTAAGATCAAGTTGTGGCGCGTCGGGACGCGCTTAATTGCCTTTTCAATAGCCTGAACTTTGTTTGGATCTTTGGCCAGCGCGGGGATAGCTCTCTGAATATCATCTCGGGAAACCTGAAGTACTTCCGGCGGAACTAAGCCTTCAAGGTCCCGTTTTTCTTCACAGGATGAGATTATGACGCTCTTCTCTACCATTGAATTCAACTGTATCAGTATTAAAATAAAAGATCTTTCGCACGGAGAATATCTATGCCCTTAAGCCAGTTCGAAGCAACCTTTCTGTCAGCAAGTTCAATCTTTATCCAGCTGCGCATACTCCTTCGCCCAGTAGGTGATGATCATATCCGCGCCTGCTCTCTTTATGGAGGTCAGCGCCTCCAGAAAAGCTGCTTCCTCGTTCAGCCAGCCCCGCTCTGCTGCAGCGGCGATCATGGAGTACTCGCCCGAGACCTGGTAGGCGGCCGTCGGCACGCCGAACATATCCTTCACTGTGCGCAGGACGTCCAGATAGGGCATGGCCGGCTTTACCATGACCATGTCCGCCCCCTCCTCAATGTCCAGCTGCACCTCCCAGAGCGCTTCGGCAGCGTTAGCGGGATTCATCTGGTACCCCTTCCGGTCGCCAAAGGCGAAGCCTGACTCCGCCGCCTCGCGGAAGGGCCCGTAGAAGGTGGATGCATACTTGGCGGCATAGGAGAGGATGGGCGTGTCCGTGAATCCGTCCACGTCCAGGGCGGCTCGTATGGCCTGGACCATGTGGTCCATCATGCCACTGGGAGCGATGATATCCGCTCCTGCCTCGGCATGGCTTGAGGCGATCTCACCCAGGATGGGCAGGGTTTCATCGTTCAGGATTGTCTCGCCCTTGATCAAGCCGCAGTGGCCGTGGCTGGTGTACTCGCAGAGGCAGAGATCGGTTATTACTACCAGGTCGGTGGTCTCCTTTATCTGCCGTGCTGCCTTCTGGATTACACCTTCTGGATCGTAAGCCGCCGAGCCCACTTCATCCTTTTGGGCTGGCAGGCCGAACAAGAGCACAGCAGGCACGTCCAGGTCCTCTAGGATGGCTGCCTCGGCCGCCAGGCTCTCCAGACTCTGCCGGAACTGGCCGGGCATGGCCTCGATGGCCTTGGGAGCGGAGATTCTTTCATCTACAAAGATGGGCTGTATCATGTTCTTCAGGGAAAGCCGAGTTTCCGCCACCATCTCTCTGATCCCTGGCTTTCTAAGCCTCCTCATTCGTCTCATGTCTTCTCCTCCAGCCGAAACAGCTCCGAGAGGGACACGAGAAGCTCCGTGTCTCCCCGCTCTGCTGCGAGTTTCAGCGCCTTCGTCGGCGAGGATAAGAGCTTGTTCACAATGGAATGGCTCATGTCCTGCAGCACCTTCTGCTCGATCTCGCCCAGGGTGTGGCGGGCAGAGAGCTTGTTCATGGCCTTTCTTACCTCCTGGTCCTTGATGACCTCCGCCTGGGAGTAAAGCAGGGCGAGCAACTCCTCCGCCTGCTTTCTTTTGTATTTGGCTTTGAGCAGTTGCAGCTCTTCGGTGATAATGGCCTCCACCTTCGCCACCTCCGCCATCCGTTGCCTCATGTTCTCGCTGCTGATATTCTTCAGGCTGTCGATGTTGTGCAGCTCCACTCCTGGAACTTCGGCAGCGGCCTCGTCTATATCCCTGGGATTGGCAATATCTATCAAGAGCAGCTTTGTTTCTCGTCCTCTCGTCGCTTTCTCGATGTCATCTTTAAGCAGGATGTAATGAGGTGCAGCCGTGGCGCTGATCACCACATCGGCCGTCTTGAGATGGGACTTCATCTCCTCGAAGGGCACAGCCTCGCCGCCTAGACATTCCGCCAGGGTTTCGGCCGAGCTGAAGGTTCTGTTGGTGACGCAGAGGGAACCGATATCTTTGGCCATGAGCACGCGGGAGATGAGCTCTCCAGTTTCACCCGCGCCTATCACCAGAACGGACTTCCCTTTCAGATCGCCCAGGATCTCTTCCGCCAGGTCTACGGCTGCCGAGCCTACTGACACGGATCTTTCGTTGATGCGCGTCTCCTTTCGCACTCGTTTGCCCACCTGGATGGCCTTCTTGAAGGCTGTTTCCAGCATCCAGCCCGCTGTTTCTGCCTTGGTCGCCATCAAAAAGAGCTCCTTCATCTGCCCCAGGATCTGGTCCTCGCCAATGATCATGGACTCAAGCCCCGAGGCCAGCCGAAGTAGGTGGAGCAGAGACTCGTCCTGATCATGAAAATCGATAATGCGAGAGGATACGCGCGCCTTCTTGGCCAGATCGAAGAGAACCTTCTCGCCGCGCGGGCTGACGACATAAATCTCGACGCGATTGCAGGTCTTGAGCACAGCGCACTCCTCTACTCTTTCCTGAGAGCCCACCCATTTGAGAATGGTCTCCACATCTCCGTGCCAGGCTCGCTCAATCTCGTCGATCGAGGCCTTGCGGTGTGTCACCAGCATCGAGGCTATCTCGCTCATCTTGGCATGCATGTGAGCGGGCTCTCATATAGGCCTTTTCATAGGAGACGTCCAGAAGCCTCCAGACCTCCTCATCCTCCAGGATTTCCCAGATTATCCTGGAGCGATCCTTTTGCCTGGGAACCGACTCCTTCAGTTCCTTTCTGATCCGTCCAAGCAGCCTGGCCATCTCTTGATAGTTCTCTGTCAATTCCCTCTCGATCCTGAGGCGCAGGTATTTGGAGAGGCCTGGGCTTTCTGTGGAGATGGCGATGGAGATCGGGCCTTTTCTGATCAGCGAGGGGATGACCACGTCCCCCACGCCATCTATTTTGTTTACAAGGATGCCCCGCGAGCGGGCTTCCTGCTCGATGGTCCTGTTCAATTCCGAATCACTTGTGGCGGGAATCGCCAAAAAAGCACAATCCAAATACCTCTCGAAACCCAAGGAAAGGTCCGCGTGCACCAGCTCCAAATCCTTTTCCATCTCCTTGAATCCTGGGGCGAAGTCCTGGGCGACTACTAGGACGTGGGCGTGGCCCGAGAACAGCCTGGCCTTGCGCTCGCCTACATTTCCGCCGCCGAATATTACCACAAGCTTCGAGCTCATGTCCAGCAGGAGGGGCAGGAGCTGTTTTCCCAACTCTCGATTTCTGTCTTCCGGCATAACTTTGGACCCATCAGATTCTGGCACTGGTTTTCTTGTACTCCTTCTCACTGAAGAGGACGCGGTAATCCCTCTCTCCTGAAGCCTGAGAGAGACGATCTGCAATCCTCAGGCATTCATCCTTGCTGCGGGAGTGAACCATGGTGTAGAGGTTATAAGTCCAGTCCGGACTTGTAGCCCGCTCGTAGCAGTGAGTGACCTCCTCTGCGGCAGCAAAGATCTCTCCTGCAGCTTTTACCCGCTCCGCCGAAACCCTCCAAACGATCATGGCGTTGGCCACTATTCCCAGGGCCCTGTGACCTATAGTTGCAGCAAACCTGCGGACTATGCCCTCTTTCTGCAGGCCTGTGAGCCTTTTGATGACCTCTTCCTCAGAGATGCCGAGCTCTTCTCCCAACGCAAGGTAGGGCCTCTCTGTCAGCTTAATCCCGTCCTGGGCCGCCTTGAGAATCTCGAGATCCAGGGAGTCCATTATCTCCACCCTCCCTGATCCTGGAATGGATATCGATCCACTCCCTTTGCTGGAATCTGCCTTGGCTCATTTCCGGGATTTCCTATAACCCTATGATCGCTCCAGTAGTTGCCGCCTTCCTTCGGCCCAGCGTCCCATTTATTGTTGTCAACGTTGTCCGCGGCGTTCTGGATGCCGTTATCCATGAAGATGTTGTGATAGAGGAAGTTCCCAGTGCAGTCCACCAGATTAGCGCCCGCGATTTGATTCTTGAAGAAGCTATTCTCGGTGACGTTACAACCGCTGGCACTGCTCATGCGCAAACCGTAATGGCTGTTCTCGGTCATGTTATTCCCTTCGATAGCCACTCTCTTGGAGGACTGGACAAAAATTCCTTGAGCGTTGCCTTTGATGGTATTGTTTTCTACATCAGCATCCACTAACTGCTCCAGAGATACACCATCTCGCTGGTTCATGCGGACGTTGTTGTCCTTCAGGACGCAGCCATTGCTGCCAACGAGGGCTATGCCTTTATCGTTTGAAAATGCCTCGTTGCCTCTCAGTCCGCATTTGTGTGAACTGGTAAGAGCTATGCCTGCCTCTTTGTTGTGATTCATGCCGCAGCTATCAACTGCGCAGAGCCGAGATCCGAGGATGGCCAATCCCCTGGTGCAGGCTTCTGCGCGGCATTCCAACCAGCTGAGGTCCAGAACGCTATCGGCACTAAAGCCCTCTTCCGAGCAATTGCCAGCGAAATTATTCACAAATCGCCCATGGTCGGACCCCATGGCCTCAAAGCCGGTCTGGCAATCTACAGCCCGGCAGCTTCCCACAATCAAGTTCGTACAGTTCAGCAGGAAGATTCCCCGTTCTGCAAAAGAGAATCTGCTATTCTCAATGCGACAGGATGTGGAGTTGACCACCAGGACGCCTGCGCTGCTGTTGGATATGGTCATGTTTGCAGCCTCGATGTTGCGGCATGATATGATGCCGAGGAAGCCGCAACCCGAAGGCACTGCCAGTTTGGCTTTCCCTACCAGATAGCAGATAGGCCTGCCGTCAGCCAGGTTGGATTCATCTATGTCCTGGATGAAGAAATCGTGACTTGATGCTGTAAGCGAAGTGCTGGAGGCGTCGCCTGCATCGATGCGCAGGTTATAGGCATTGGCTGTCAGGGTGTTATCTCTCAAGACGTTATCGATTGAGCCGCGCAGCGATATACCATAGGTGTTTCTGGATGCATTGTTGGACGAGAGCAGATTCTTGGCCGAGCTTGAAAGAAGGATGCCATTCCCATTTTCAGAGAGCGAATTGTTCGCCAGATAATTCCCAAAGGCACTATCGCCATAAATCCCGGCTCGCTCAATCTTCCGGCAGACGTTTTCGATCAGGTTATTTTCGCTCGATCTTCTCAAGCTGATACCCAGCTTGCCGCCTGTCATGCAATTGCCAGTAAGATTATTTCCGCTGGAGTCCAGCACGTCGATGCCACTCACGAAATCTCCGGTCAGGTTGTTTTCCAGGATTTCATTGCTGGAGGATCCTGTGAGCACCACGCCGAAACCGCTACCGGAAAGGTTATTCTTCTCAATTCTGTTCTTCATCGAAGACTCCACCAGCACGCCCTGCATCGCTATAATCTGGCAGCCTTTGACTGTATTCTCAGAGGTGCCATTCATCTTGATTCCCACATCGCCACGGAAGAAGCTGTTCTGGATCCTGTTCTTCACACCGAAAAGCTCCAGGCCCAGGGCGGAATCGATCCGGCTCTCCAGCACGGTGTTGTTTTCGCCCATCGCCCGGATGCCGGTTGAGGCTCCTGCAACTGTGCAGCGCATCAGAAGGTTGTCCCGAGACAAAAGCACAATGGCAGGGTCATTTCCGCTGACCCGTACCACGAGATCAGAGATTTTACAGTCTGGTGCCGATATCACAAGAGATCCGCTAAGGTTAGCCCGGTCGGTGCCCGAAATGGTTACGCTACGGTCCACAAGGGCACCGCCGTAATTGCCTGGCCGGATATTTATCGCATCTCCCGGGCTGGCCATGGATATCGCGCTCGATAGAGTCTTGGCATCTCCAGATCCGCTCGGATCGACAGTCAGAGTCCTGGCCTGGCCAGAAGCCATGAGAAACAGAAGGAGTAGGGCTATCAGATATCTCATCTTGTCGTGCATTGGATTTACTGTCTATTATCTATGGCGGTTGGTTCTCCATGCTGATTCCAGTTCCATATTCAAGGGTATTTGTGATCCAAAAAATATCGGACCTCCCCTACTCGGTTTGTCATAAAATTTGGTAAAATATTTTGCACAATGATGTGTTGTTATTTACTCTAATTACATTTCAACTCAGTCCTTCGGGAGAAAGATAGAAATATTCAAATCCATTATGCTTATTTCTGTGTAGGGCGGGATCCGGATGGCAAAGTCTTATCGTATTCTCATCATAGAGGACGATCCTGAGCATGCCGAGCTTATAAGAATGGGCTTTCGAAGGCATGACGAATTTTTCCTCGATTTTGCAGCCACAGGAGAGGAGGGGCTGGAGATGATTGCCGACGCTTCCTATGATCTGATATCCGTAGACCTGGTCTTGCCAGGGATTGGCGGCTTGGATGTCCTGGTCAGAATTCGCAAGCTGGATCCCGATATTCCTGTGGTTATGGTCTCTGGCCACGGCACAACGGAAATGGCAGTAGTCGCTTTCGAAAACAGGGCTACCAAATATGTGGTTAAAAGCCTGGAGAGCTTCAAGAGTCTTCCTTATGTTTTTGAAAATCTCATTCAGGAAGCCAGGTTCAAGGCCAACGAAAGGGCCATGCAAGAGCAGATCGAGAGATCGGAGAGGATCCATACGAATATTGTAGAGAATGCTCTGGCTGGCATCTATATTCTTCAGGACGGCATCTTCAAGCTGGTCAATCCCAAGCTTGGCGAAATATTCGGCTGCGTCGCCGAGGGTCTCATAGGCATGCCTTTTTGGCAGCTGGTCAAGCCAGACGATATGGAATGCGTCAGCCGGTTGGAGCGCGACAGTCAAGCGCCAGCTCCTGTTTATGAGTCGAAGATCCTTTGCAAAGATGGAACCAAGCGTTGGATTGAATTCCGCACCATTCCCATAGAGTTCGAAGGTCGCAGAGCGATCCTCGGTAATCTTCTGGACATAACCCAGCGAAAGGAACTAGAGATTGAGATCATGCGAAGCAACCGGGAGTTGACAGCGATCGACAGTATAACCGAGATACGTCCCACCGGTGATGTAGATAAGGATCTGGCAGACGCCCTGACTCAGGTGATCGCAGGGATGGAGAGTGCGGATGTCGGTGGCATTTTCCTCATGGAAGGCAGAGGCCTCGTGCTGCGGGCGCTGGTTGGAGAGGTGGAAGAGCTCATTGAATTCATCAAGGGCACGGAATCCCATCAGCTCCTCAGCCTGACGAAAGCTCACAAATCCGAGGAGACTTCCAAGAGGATCTGGATTTCGGCACCAGTTCTTTGCGCCGGTCAGCCGGAAGGGGTTGTTGTGATTGCATGCGGGGATGCAAACAGTACCGAAGCCCTTTCTTTTCTGGAGAGAGCAACTTCCCGCATTGGCTACCTCCTGGAGGCAGGCCGATTGAAAGGTCCGGTGAGTCAACCTTCTGAGAGGATTTTGCCCAAAGCTCAAACGAGCCCCTCCCGCGATTAGCGCTTTCCACGTAACGATCCCGGCTCATTCCGAGCCGAAGAAATCAATCAGCCAGTCAACCTGACCCGGAGGCAGTGCCTGTTCTCCTTTAATGATTCTTATCACCAGCCGAGCCACCTCCTGCGGAGTCTTTCCTGTGGTGTTTATCTCGTCCACGCGGTCGCATAGCTCCACCGCCTCAACCAGGATGACATCCAGTGCCTCTGCCTCCAGGTTTTCTCTTATTTTCTCTTGGGAGTACTCCCTTGCCTCCATCCTTTTTCTAAGCTCAAAGGGAGCTAGTCTTAAGACGATGGACCAATCTGCGAAACAATGGGAGAAATGGCCCTCCAGGATGCTGGTCTTTTCAGGGTCCATCTCCTCCAGGCGGCGTGCCAGAGCATCCATATCCGCATTCAGGCAGCCGCGCTCGGGGTCTATGCCCAGGTTCAATCCTTCTTTGACCAGGGCGTTGATGTCGATGACCTTGTAGGGCAAAAGAGCGGCGACAGTGGTTTTACCCGTGCCCGGCGTGCCCGTCAGAGCTATGCGCATATCTCCCGGAAGGTGGAAAGGAAGCGGTCGTTCTCTGCAGTCGTCCCCACGGTTACTCGAACGTGATGCTCGCCAGCTCCCCGGAAGGAGCGGCAGTCCCTGATGATGACGCCCTTTCGCAGGAATTTTTCCACAAACAGGTTCGAGGGTTCGGCAGTCTCGATGTAAAGGAAGTTGGCCTGAGTGGGGTGCGACCTGATCTCCGTTTGCAGCCTTTTTCTCTCGGCCCGGATCTTCTCCACGGAGATATGCATGAAGTCCAGGTCAGAAAGCGCCGCGACTCCTGCCGCCACCGAGGCGCAGCTAATGCCGAAGAAGGGCGGAGCTGCTCTTCGGTACTGATCTGCGATCCACTCCGGTGCTACAGCATAGCCAAGGCGCATGCCCGCCAGTCCGAAGGCCTTGGACATGGTGCGGCCTACGACCAGGTTCTCGTAATCCTCCACCAGTTCCAGAAGGGAGCGGTCGGCGAACTCCACGTAGGCCTCGTCCAAAAATACAATGGCTTCTGTGCTCTCCACCATTGCCCTTACATCGTCCTCGGAGGTGACGTTGCCGGTGGGATTGTTGGGGGAGCAGAGGAAGGCCATCTTCGCACTTATGGGGATCTCTGTTATTACCTCGAATTCACAACCTCGCGGAACGAATACGGGAGTTCCTCCTGCCATGGTGGTCAGGATCTCGTAGTAGCTGAAGGTAGGGATGGGGATAAAGGTCTGGTCGCCCGGCTCTAGGAAGAGACGTGTCAGGGTATCCATCACCCCATCCATGCCAGCTCCTATTACTATCATCTCCTCAGGGCAGCCGGTGTAGCCTGAGAGACCTGATAGCAGATCTTCGGGCTCAGGGTACCTCTCGGGAGAGATGGTTCTGAGAGCTTCTGCTACCTTTGGGCTCGGACCGTAGGGGTTTTCGTTGCTTCCCAGCTTCACGATATTCTCGGGCGAGAGACCAAACCTTCTTGAAATCTCCGTGAAGCCCTTGCCAGCCACGTAGGGCCTGAGCTGGCCGAGACAGGGCCGGAGCTTCTTAGAGCGACTCTCCAATGACCTTCACCACTCTGTCGATCTGATCCCTGGTGACCACCAAAGGTGGAATCAGGCGGATGGTATGATCGCCGGTGCTGTTGATCAGCACCCCTTTTTGCAAAGCCTTCTCCACCAGGATTTTGCAGTCGGCGTCCAGATCCAGCCCAACCATCAATCCCTGGCCGCGGATCTCGCGCGGACCAAGCTTCTTCAGCTCAGTGCACAGATATGCGCCCATCTCCTCCGACCTTTGCACCAGTCTCTCTTTCTTTATGACCTCAATCGTTGCCAGGGCCGCAGCGCTGACCAGGGCGCCGCCGGCAAAGGTGGAACCGTGGTCGCCGCGCTGGAAGGCCTCCGAGACTCTCTCTTGGGCAAGCATGGCTCCCATGGGCAGACCGCCTGCAAGGGCCTTGGCAAGGGTGATGATATCCGGCTGGACGCCAGAGTAATCCTTGGCAAACCACCTTCCGGTCCGCCCAAAACCGGTCTGCACCTCGTCGAAGATGAGCAGCGCCCCGGCGTCGTCGCAGATCTGGCGAGCGGCCTTCAGGTAGCCGGGATCGGGCACATAGACTCCTGCTTCACCCTGTATGGGCTCTAAGATGACCGCACCAGTGTCTTTCGTCACCGCGGCTTTCAATGCCTCGGGGTCATTATAGGGAACGAAAACGGCCTCGTTCAGGGGCCGGAAGGGCTCGCGGTAGGCGGCTTTATAGGTCGCGCCCAGTGCGCCGAGCGTTCTTCCGTGGAAGGCGCGCTCAGCAGCCACGATCATTGCCTTTCCCGTGGCCCGGCGGGTCAGCTTCAGGGCAGCCTCCACGCTCTCCGCACCGGAGTTGCAAAAGTATGCCCTGTTCATGCCCGTGAGCCTTTTCAGCTCTTCTGCCAGAAGCACCTGGTTTTCCGTGTAGTAGAGGTTGGAGGTGTGAATGAGCGTTTCAGCCTGACGCGCTATAGCCTCGACTACGTCTGGATGGCAGTGGCCCACATTGTTTACGGCTATCCCCGCCACGAAGTCCAGGTACTCCTTGCCCTCCGAGTCCCAGACCTTCGCACCCGCCCCTCGCACCAGGACTACATCCTGGCGGGCATAGGTCTGGAATATGGCTTCAGCATCCCTTTTTTTCATTTCATTTTTGTCTATCAGAGACATGAATTCCAGTTGCATCGCTGCAGATTCTCCTTGTTCCTCATAACACAATGCTTAATGATATACTAATGATATGCTACTGATATTGCTAATGATATACTAATCACAGAACACTCTTCGCAAAGCGGAGGCTCATTTGAATCTGGCGGTTGACATCCCGGTCGGTGATCTCCATGTGTCCGGGATACATGGTCTTCACATCCAGCTTGGTCAGGCGCTCAATGGATCTGACGAGCTCTGCCGTGTCGCCTCCGTACATGTCAGTCCTGCCGATGTTCCCGTCCGGAAAGACAGTGTCGCCAGAGAAGAGGACCTTCTCGATCTTCTCGTAGAGACAGATGCAGCCAAGGGAGTGGCCGGGTGTCTCCAGCACCTCCAGCTTCCATTTTCCAAGGTCCAATACCATGCCCTCCTTGAGGGTGCCGTCCACTTTGTACTCCGGAGCTTCCTGGCCGAAGAGATAGGATACGGTGGTGAGGTCGTCGCCCACGCAGCCCACTTCCTTTTCGCTCAACAAAAGCTGCGCTCCAGTGGCTTCTTTTAGCGCGGGCGCTGCACCAGAGTGGTCGTGGTGGCAGTGAGTGAGAACGATCATCTCGATCTTTTTGGGATCGATGTATTTTTTGATATTTTTTAAGGTTGGCCCGGCCATCATGCCTGCGTCCACCAGAATGGGCCTCTCATCCAGGACCAGGTAGACATTGCCATCGAAGGCGGAACCGCTAACCTTATGCACTTCGACCATCAGAAACACCTTCAGGACGGATGTAGCTCTTACAATATATCTGTTGGTACCAATGACCCTGATGGAAGAGGCGAGCAGGGGGCGCGTGCCCCGAGAGATCGATGTCGTTGCAGAGCGAGAGGGAATAGAGCCGGGGAAGCTGGCCAGGCTCGTAGCCAAAGGCCGGGTAGCCATACCCAGAAACCTCAGACGTGAGTCGCAAGAGCCCATGGGCGTGGGAGAGCAACTCAGCACCAAGGTCAATGTAAACGTGGGAACCTCGCAAAGCCTGGACTCTCCTGAGACGGAAGTGGAGAAGGCCCTGGCCGCGGTGGCCGCTGGAGCGGACGCGGTGATGGATCTATCCACGGGCGGAGACCTGGACCTGGTGAGACGTAAGGTTCTGGATGCTGTCTGCGTGCCCGTGGGTACGGTGCCGATCTATCAAGCCGCGGTTAAGAAAGAACTCACATCGCAGGGAATGTTCAACGCTCTCGAGAAGCACGCCAAGGATGGCGTGGACTTCGTGACGGTGCACGTGGGCGTCAACAAGAACTCCCTGGAGCGGCTGCGCCAGGACCCGCGCATCATGGGCGTGGTCAGCCGGGGCGGTTCCTTGACCATGAAGTACATCGCCGAGACGGGCGAGGATAACCCCTACTACTCTGAGTACGATTATCTTTTGGAGATTGCCAGGGAGCACGAGCTGACGCTCTCCTTGGGAGATGGGCTGCGGCCCGGCTGCATTCAGGATGCCTCGGACCGGGCCAAGTACATGGAGTTCATCATGCTCGGTGAGCTGGTCAAGCGCGCCCGCGCCGCAGGAGTGCAGGCCATGGTGGAGGGGCCGGGGCACGTGCCGGCAGACGAGATCCAGACATCGGTGCAGGCCATGAAGCACCTTTGCGACGGCGCGCCGCTCTACCTGCTGGGCCCGCTGGTGACCGACATTGCGCCCGGCTACGATCACATCACGGCAGCCATGGGCGGGGTGATAGCGGGCATGGCTGGGGCCGACTTCCTCTGCGCCACCACGCCCTCGGAGCACCTGGATCTGCCAACCAAGGAGGACGTGATCGAGGGAACCTACGTCACGCGCATCGCCGCGCACGCTGCCGACCTCACCCGGCCGGGCGTGCGGGAGCGGGCGCGAGCGTGGGACCTGCAGATGGCGCGAGCGCGCGCTGAGCTGGACTGGGAAGGGCAGTTCCAGGCAGCCATAAATCCGGCCAGGGCGCGCCAGATCAGGCACCGCAGGGGCGTGGAGACGGACACCTGCACCATGTGCTC
>CAZPUO010000056.1:0-12687 GCA_964589745.1 uncultured Methanotrichaceae archaeon | reverse complement strand
AGCCAATCTTGCCTAGGATCAGATTTATATTTCAATGCCTCTTTATCATCCATATAAGTGGAGGGAGGCGTCGAGATGAGATGGTTGCTTGCGGGGATACTGCTACTTGCTGTATGCTTTACTGCAGGTGTGACAAACGCTTCTGCAAAAGACACACTTGCCCAGAATGTGTCTGAGCACTCCTGGGTTTTCGTCAATGGTTACATGGATGAATCAAGAATCCTTCAGACCCAATTGGGCTTCCATGGATCGAAGATAGCCCTGACCACAAGTGGCAGCGGAATTGCCACCAGAACCATAGACTCTCATGTCTTCACGGATTCGAAAATGGATGAGGCATCCCTTACCATTTCATCCAACTACGATTACAGGCCCTACACCCCTCCCCTCACGCAAAGCGATCTAAGAAACGCCCTCTGCGCCAAGAACTATGAAGTGGGCTCTGCCTTCTCAGAGACTTATCTAATCGAAAAGGATCTCATCAAGGATACCAAGATCTACCAGGACAAGAATGCTTCCGTATATGAAATCAGCTCCGAGATCCAGGGAACGGCCAGGATCGGGACACGGGTTCAAAAGAATGCCGACACAGTGCCTTCCTACATCATGGGCGGAACATATATCGGATATGCGCAGATAAGATCGGACACAGTGGTGGGAAATAGCTCGATTTTGACCCTGCCGTGTCCGTGAAAGGCACAGTAAGTTTCAAGGATCGCTTGGGCGTTCCGCCCGCCCCTTCAATGTTTCTTCATAGCCCGAATATCGAAGGCCTTTGGCCCATACCAGGCGCTACATTGCCGCATCTTCGGTAGAGCATAACCTCAAAACCAATGTCTCCTTAGATTTTCATGAGCCATCGATCTGATGGCGCTTCTTGAGTGTGTAAGGCCAATGCCGCCCTTCTTCAATACAGGAGACACCACATCAAAACAGTTGGTCCATCCCGTAGGGCGCGGGAATGACGGCCCTGTCGAGATGGGCTTAAGCATCTGCGCCAGGTGGAAGGCATCCGCCGCAATTATGACCATGCGCCCTTCTGCCCGATTCAGCTATCCTTGGCATACAGCTCTTTCCTTCTTGCCTCCAGCATTTCTGCCTCCTGTCCCAGGTACTCGGCCGCATTCAAAACCCTAACGCCGTTCTCCGCTGCACACTCATACACTGCAACCATCCGCTTCTTATAATTCAGGTCTCGCAGCAGATGATGGTCCGCAATGATTGTCCCGACCTTTGTGTCACGGATTATCCTGTTTATGTTTTCCACAGAACTCGCCAGGCTTTCCTGAGAGTACCTGTAGCCCAGCATGTAGGTCATGGGGCCGTCCAGGATTAGCAGATCAGGGTCCTCCTGCAGGATGAAGTCTGCCTGTTTTTTCAGGGAGGGGCCCTCCACATCGCTCGTATAAACCATTCTTTCGCCCTGGCAAGAGATGCTTACCTCAAGCACATAGCCCAGCTTAGAGTTTGTACCGTGATAAACGGGAGAGGAGAACTTGATCAGGGTTGCGCCGTGTCGAAATTCTTTTCCATCCGCCGTCTCGATGGATCGAGGCAGGCCCTGCAGCCCTTTCAAGAAATGCGACGCTCGTCCGAGCTGGCTTCTATTGATGTTCTTCTTGGGGTCTTTGAGGTAAACATCTTTGTCTTTGTAAAAATCAAGTTCATCGGGGTTGTGGTGATCATAGTGATAATGGGTAACAATCAGGAGGTCACTCTGGCGAGCGTATTTTTTCACATCTTCCCAGGTCTGGCGCAGCTTTTCCCATTCCAGAGGATGCGGCGGCAGCCCATACCTCCTCGGACCGAGAGCCACCGCCGGGTCTATGAGCACCTTCAGCCCTTTGGCTTCTACGTAGGTAGCCATTGACCGGACTCCAATGCTGTCGAAGGCCAGGGGGCGAACCACCATCATTTGCAATTTTTTTCTCATCAATGAAGGTTATACGGCAACAGGTATCATCCTTTGCATCATCATTCAGTCGCCTTTCTGAAGAAGTGACGACTCCACCGACTTCAGTCGGGAGCATCTAGGCTTTCGCCATAATCTGTAGCCCCAGTCTGAGAATATTTAAGGTGCGTTGCGATCTCTATCCAGAGTCAATCCACAGGAAACCATCCATTAAATCTCTCAGCTAGATCTTTCAAGACCGTTTGCCCGCAGCTAGATCATATTTGGGATGTACTTGAAGGGTTCGCAAGTTCAACACGGTTACCGGCCCCATTCTGCTTTCAGACTATCGTAGGAAAAGTTCCAGTCAGCGGATTGGAACACCTTGTGAGACTGGTTGCCATCAATTTGTTCCAAGCTACATTTGCAATATGCTTTGCGAGACAATGATTCTTGATCATGCCTTTGATGTTCAGATCTTCAAAGACTATCAATTCATAGGATTCTACCAATTTCAGACTCAACTTTTGAACGAAGTCGTCTCTTATGTTGGTGATTATTGATTCCTTTATGGCCATCAGATCTAATCTGAATATATCCATAACTTTCAAATATGATAGTTTTATATTACGATGCCATCTTATAGAGGAGGGATTGAACGAAGAGACTACTTGCTTTTGCGGCACTGGTCATTGTTTTGGTGGGTATGGCCGGTGCAGCTAATTACTTGTACGAAAAGGCATCGGTTAAGGGTGTCGGATATAAAAACGTAGAGATGATCGTCTCCACCCAGTGGGGCTTTAATGGGGCCAAGCTCGTTGAGAAAGAGTCTGGATCCGGCAACGTAATCACCGAAAGAACTGAGCTGGAGGCAGAAAGACAGCTGAATCGCGATGGATCTCCAATAGGCGGCGTTCCATATTACCCTTTCCCAGGAGCTGAACAAGAGGGTTGGATCATGACATGCTTATTTACAAACGGCTGCCCAATGGACTACATCAACTTCACCAAGGAGGCCGAATTCGAGTATATGCCCATCTCTTACCAGACAGGAACCTACGATCAGAAGTGGGTTGAGAAGCTCTGTGTCCAGAACTACAAGATCGGCGCTGTGCTTACCGAGATGTACACTCACGCTGAGCACCTGCAGAAAACCACGGAGGTCAGGACCAGAGGGCTTGGAGCGGCTGAGTTCAGAGGCTCCAATCCGGATGATGCAGTGAGATGTACTCCCGCCTGCTGCACCGGCGTTCTTGAGGCCAATCTGAACAGCAATGTGATCGGCGTAGCTCACATTGGCTGGATCTCCAGAGATCCTAAAGACGACCCGCAACTCAAGGGACGCCATGCGGAATATGGCCGTAGCGTCGAGGACCTCACTGGCGTCTTCTCGATCGAGAAGTTCATCCAGCTCTGGGGCAACTCTACCTGCGGCGCCATCAGCGTTGACTGGCTGCCGTGTGTGTGACCACAGCCAATTCCCAGCTCTTTTTTTTGCTAAAAATCAAACTGCGCGGCCACCCCGCCGCAAGCAGCGGGGTATTACGATAAAATAAAGCTGATCGTAATTGGCCGGAATATAACGAGAAATTATATAGTCGATTTAACCTTTGCCGTCCTATAACCTTGCGGTCTTGAATCCGGTCATATCGTGCTCTCCCAGTTGCAGCTTCCTGACCGCCTCTCCCGCCTTAAAGGCATCCTCCGCCCTAGCCAGTATCCTCACTTTGTCGAGCCTCGTCCTCTTTCCGCAAGGGCAGGTCCTGGTCTTGGCGTCCTTGGGGGCATAGAGATGGCGGCCGCAGCTACACCGGAAGACGACGAACATTAAAACTAAAGGGATTCCTGGGGCAGCAGGATCGCGTTGATGACTCCATCCTGGCCGGGCCGGTTGGTAATCCTGGCATCACCAAGCTCCGTCTTGATGACAGCGCCCTTGGTGAGGATGTTTCTCCTCATGTAATGTTGGTTGGCCTTGTTGTCCTTCACGGTCTCAATCTTGACCGTCTTGGATTTGCCTGTCTTGGGATCAGCAACCGCGGCCATATCGCCACGCAGCATGCGCATCTTCTGGTTTCCTCCCAAGGTCTCAATCTTCTTGGTTCTGACTGCAGCTATAGTGGTGTCGCTCTGCTCTCTGCCGGTCTCGTGCTTTCTTTTGCCTCTGGCAGGGATCAGCTTCCCGCCTGTGGGCTTCCTTCCGATTTTGCCTTGCCAACGCATATTGTAATTCCTCAGATCGCAAATCCTCTTCGGTGCACGGTATTTAACGGTTGTGGTGCCTTTGCCAATTAAGGCCGAAATAACCCAAATATAAGAATGCATGTCCAGGGTCATCGAGCACGCCTCTGGCTCGGCCAGAGTCCTGAGCCTATGATCCTATTTCAATATCTTGATCATGTAGGGCGCTTTTAAATCATAGCCCAGGCGACGGTAGTAGCCTCTGGCACCGATGCCGCTCGTAATTTCCAGGCTCTTGTAGCCTTTCTCGGCCGCCAGGGC
This sequence comes from uncultured Methanotrichaceae archaeon, assembly GCA_964589745.1. Taxonomy (GTDB): domain Archaea; phylum Halobacteriota; class Methanosarcinia; order Methanotrichales; family Methanotrichaceae; genus Methanothrix. The sequence goes on along the minus strand of CAZPUO010000056.1, from coordinate 8,294 downwards.
CTCAGCCGCCTCCACCAGTCTTGTCCCGTAGCCTCGGTGCTGCCATCCATCCTTTCTGGTACCGATGGGGACCAGCGGCCCGTAGACGTGCAGCTCCCGCACCCGCGCACGTGAGCCCAGCCGCAGGCGCAGGAAACCGACCAGGGTGTCGTCTTCATCCTCGAAGGACAGGAAGTGCTCTTCGCCTTTGCACGCCTCGTAAACGCTGTGCTTCAAAGCTACATCGGCATCTTTAACGTTCCGCAGTCCCGCCTCACGGCAGCGAATGCAGCGGCATCGGCCCTTGCGAGCCGTAAGACGGGCTGCTGCCAGCTGGCGCAGATTAGACTTCCTGACACCGGCCACGATGAGCTGTGCAGGAATGTCTCGCTGCACGCGCTGCAGCCTCACGTAGCCGGGAAGAAGCTGCTTGACACGGGAGACCAGCTCAGCAGCCTCTTCGTCTCCCAGCGGCAAATACTCGCCCTTCTGGTAGAGCCGGTACAGCTCGGTCCCCTCTACCACCAGAGTGGGATAGATCTTGAGATAATCCGGTCGGAATCGGCTGTCCTGAAAGAGATCCCGGAAGACCTGCAAGTCCCGTTTCGGAGTGGAGCCTGGAAGCCCTGGCATCATATGAAAGCCCACCTTCAGCCCCGCCTCACGAAGGGCGCAATTGGCTCTGATGGCATCCTCGACAGAGTGACCCCGCTTCATAGTCTGCAGTAGGTCTTCCTGTGTGCTCTGCACGCCCAGCTCCACCTTGGTAGCCCCAAGAAGCAGCATCTCCTTGATCTCTTTTGGACCGCACCAGTCAGGTCGGGTCTCGAAGGTGGTGCCGATGTTGCGAACCAAAGCCGCCTCGTTGGCAGCTGACACTGCAGAAAAGGGCTGCCACACCAAGGATTGGGGCCGCGGATAATCGTTCATGGCCTGCAGGCAGCGCCTCACAAACCAGTGCTGGTAGCCCAACGGCCTGGAGGTCATCGTCCCGCCCATTACGATTAGTTCTGCTTTGTCCAGAGGATGGCCGATCTCATCCAGCTGGGCCAGCCTGGCCGTCACCTGCTCGTAAGGGTCGTAGCTGTGCTGCGCAGCCCTGAGCGCTGCCGGCTCCCGGCCGGTGTAGCTTTGCGCAGAGTTGCACGAAATGCCGCCTGGACAGGGGACACAGGTGCCGTGCGGGCAGCGGGCGGGCGAGGTCATGGCTGCAATGACTGCCACGCCGGATAGCGTGCGGGTTGGCTTTCTCACCAGCATCTTGAGGCGCTCTCGCTCATCGAGCTTTGCCTGTCCAAGGATGTCAGCGTTGCTTGGCAAAGATGAGAGTCCAAGACTGGCCGAGACCGTCCTCTTTCGCGCCTCCAGGGCCGCTTCGTTGTTTATCTGGCCGGAGATAACGTCCTCCACAATCCTGCGCAGCTCTGGCCCTATTCTATCCAACTCACTACCTCATCCAGGTTGCGGCGCCGCGGCGCAGCGGGCGCTTCTGCGGGCCAGCCAATTGATATTATTGCCACAGGCAGAATATGCTCCGCCAGATCGAGCTCCTCGCGGACGAGGGCGTCATCGAAGGCCCCATTCCAGCAGGCACCCAGGCCCGCATCATGGGCGGCCAGAAGAAGACACATCGCTGCCACATCGGCATCCTGGATGGCATAAAGGCTTCCCCGATCACCATAGCGAGAGCTGGATCGGTACACATCTGCGCATACTACTATCAGCAGAGGCGCGCTCTCAACCTGCTCCTGGCCAAAGGCCGCCATGGCCAGGACTTTTCGCATCTCCGGTCTGGTTATTACCACATACCTTCGGGAGCGGAGGTTGCCTGCCGATGGCGCTGCCTCAGCAGCATCCAGAAGAGCCCGAACCATCTCCCGGGTAACGGGCCTTGCCTCATACCTTCTTACCGATCTTCTGCCCTGCAGAGCATCCTTGAAGTTCATCTTTAGAGAATGCAAGCCAAAGGAATAAGAAATTTCTCTAATTAAAGGAGTTCGCACAGATAAAGAGGCTTTGTCCGGCCAAGTTGCCTCATGACTAAACCTTCCTCGTTTATGATCAAGTAGGTATCCGGCGTCTCTAGGCAGGAACTCTTTCCCTGCTCGCGGGTGAAGCAGCCTGCATTCACGGCTAGCGGTCCGCCCATTCCCTGGTAGATCCCCGCCCGGTGCGTGTCTCCGTAAACGAAGCAGTCCACCTTTCCAAGGTTCTGATCGCGAAGGAACTTCAATATGGATTCATATTGCCGCTCCACCGGCTTAAAGCGTTGGGCCCTGAAGATTCCTGCCTTGAACCACTGCAGCAGGCCGGAGACTTTCCAGATGCGATCCTCAAAATTCGCCATCTCCCCTATGTACGCAGAACGGTAGATGCTCTCGTAAACATAGGTCATCATCATTTCCAGATCGGCCGGCAGCAGTTCCTCTCCGGAGAGCCGCCGGAGCTTCTCTACCACCTGCATAGAGACTGCCTGGATCTCACCCAGATGATGACCGTGGGCAAAGAGAACCGTCCTGCAGCCAAAATTAGCTTGATAGGTAGGGTAGAGCATCTCGATGTTGAGGCCATTGATGGTCTGGCTCCAACATAGAGAAGGAACATAGACGGGATATAGATCGCCTCGTGCCACCCGCTCCATGAACTCGCCCTCCTGATTCTGAACCACCAGATGATGATCGTGATTGCCTACAATGTAGCGTATCTTCAGATCCATATCCGATAGACTTTTCAGGAAATAGCGGGCGTCTCTCACCGCTTTTTCGGGCCGCACCCTCCAGAAATCGAAGATGTCCCCCAGGAGCACGACCTCATCGCAAACGTTTTCACAATCTGATATCTCTTGCATCAGCTGGTCGACCTTTCGAGGGTCATTCAGCGTCGACGAACACAAGCCGAAGTGTGTATCCGAGATAACAACCGATGCCATGCACTCCTTTCCCATGCCCCATTTCTTCTATGACTGTTATTATTTATAAATATTATGAGCCACAGTTGCGGGGATGGAGAAAACCTGCCTCTCCCTAGACCGAGCAAAAGGCAAAAATATGTTATGTGGAAGCAAAGCCCATAGAATGATCGACATTGCCATTCCCAAAGGCAGCCTGCAAAACCAGACGCTGCAGCTCTTTGAGCAGGCCGGCCTGGAGGTCAAGAGGACTGAGCGGGAGTACAACGCCCGCATTGATGATCCCCGCATCGGCAAGGTAAAGATCCTCCGTCCCCAGGAGATACCGACGTATGTGGCCAAGGGCTACTTCGACCTGGGCATCTCTGGAACGGACTGGATAATGGAGTCCGGCGCTGTGGTGGCCAAGATCACCGAGCTCCATTATGGCAAGCTGGGTCCGGGCAAGGTGAAGTTGGTGGTGGCCGTGCCAGAGGGCTTGGACATCCACTCTGCCAGCCAGATAAAACCGGAAAGCCGCGTGGCCACCGAGTACCCCAACTTAACCAGTTCCTTCTTCCGGCGGCTGGGCATACCTGTGGAGATCCAATTCTCCTTCGGAGCCACCGAGGCCAAGGTTCCAGAGCTGACTGATGTGGTCGTGGATCTCACCGAGACGGGATCGACCCTGAGGAAGAACGGCCTGAAGATAATTGACGTCATGCTGGAATCCACCTCGGAGCTGATAGCAAACAAGAAGAGCTGGTCCGAGCCAGGGAAACGCGAGGAGATCGCAGCCGTAGAGACACTTCTTTCCGCTGTGATAAGGGCGAAAGGCAAGATATTGCTGAAGATGAACGTGCCCGAGGATGAGATAAAGAATGTAATAGCCATTCTGCCCAGCATGAAGAACCCCACCATCTCCAAGCTCTACAACTCCGGATACTATGCCGTGGAGACGGTGGTGGATAGATCCCAGGTCAACCTGCTCGTTCCTCAGTTGAAAAATGCAGGGGCAGAGGATATCCTGGAGCTGGCCATATCAAAAATTGTTCCCTGAGTTCATTTTCTGATCGAAATCCTTGCCCAAAAGCGAGCGGGCGCGGAGGGATTCGAACCCCCGATCTACAGCTTAGGAGGCTGCCGCCTTATCCTGACTAGGCCACGCGCCCTTTTGCCTCCTTTCCGTATAACCAGCACGTATATCAACCTTTCCGGGTGGTGCTGATTCTGGCGATTCCTCCGGCCTAGCGGATCAGCACTCCGCTCAGAACCACCACGAAGAGGCCGAGGAAGAACCAACCCAGGATTCCCTCCAGCATCGCCAGGTGCCTATAGAAGCCTACTGGATAGGTGTTCACTGGAGCCTGGGAGGTGGTGAACATGGCGATGCTGAAATAAAGAGCGTCGGTTAACGACACTCGCTGGCTGGGTCGCATGCCTTGGTTTCCCGGAAGCTCTATCCCAATAATCTCGAACTTGTTCATGCCTTTTCCCGCCCAGAAGATCAATCCAAACAGGAGGATGGTAGAGAGGCAACAGGAGGCCGTATAGCTAACCCGAACTCCGTAGCCGCAGGATATCCAAGACACGATATCCGATATCTTTGCCCAGCCCCACGGCTCCATCTCCTGCCCTATTCTCCGGTACTGATAGTAGCAGTCATCGGCATCATCGAACCATTCCAGGCTCTTGTAGTTCTTCACCAGCGCCAGGTAGGCGGCTCCATTGTACACCAGGCGATCCTTTATGGCGTTCCAGCGCACCACGAGCTTGGTGAAATCAGCACCGTCAAGATCGATCCTGGCACCTTCTCCGAAGGTGACGTTGTCCAGTTGCATGCTGTAGAGCCTGGCATCCTCCAGAATCAGACCTTTATCGAATCGGGCGTTGACGAAGTAGGCCAGATCTGCAAACTTCACGCCCCCGAAGAAAGCGGTCTCATTGAAATCGACGTTCGCAAAATCTGCCAATCCTCCGAAGCTGGATAAGCCAAAAGTGCTCCCTTCCAAGAACCGCGCAGCCCGGAAGACCACATCGCTGCCAAAGCGAGTGGCTGCAAAGGTGGCATTGCCACGAAACTGAGCGTTGAGAAAGGTCACATGCCCATCAAACTGGGTCTCCAGGAAGCTCACGTTTTCGAAATGCGCATCCTGAAAGTAGCCCAACCTGATGAACTGGGCAAAGTTATAGTCCACGTCTCTGGCAAAGTCAGACTCGAGGAAGATTGCATCTCCATCAAACTGATCATTCCCAAAGCTGGTATCGTTGAAAAAACGCGCGCTTGTGAAGGAGGCGAGGCCGCTGAAAACGGCACCGCTGAAGTCGGCCTGCCCCAGGAAATTGGCACCCGCAAACTTGGCATCCCCAAGAAACTTGACCTTGGCGAAGCTGGCGTTCTCCTCGAAGGTGGTGCCTCGCAGGTCCAGGGGCTCGTTGAAGGACACCCCCTCGAAGTTCGCCGGACCCAGAAAACGAGAGTTGATGATCGTTAACGGTTGCCTCACGGGACCTTCCAGGCCGCTTAGGTCCAGGGAACCTTTCACTGTGATGTTGTCATAGTTTAGCTGCTCCCCAGATCTGATTTTAGCTGTGACATCCCTGGCGTCGAGGATCTTGGAGGATAAGTTCTGCGATGATGGCATCTCCGCACCAGGCTGCGCTGCACAGGCTCCGCACACCAGCAGAAGAGCGGCAATTATCAGTATCCATTTGGAGATTCGGATCACTGACTTCATGGGGAGATGCCTTAGGATTTATCATTTTTGTTTTATCTTATCATCACCTTGCCCAGGGTCACCAGGAATAGAGCCAGCAGCAACCACCCCATAATTCCTTCCAGAATGACATAATATCTGTGTCTGCCGACGGGAAGGAAGTCAATGGGCCCTTGAGAGAGGAAGACCATGGTGCTGAAGAAGAGTGCATTCCTGATGGTGACTCTCTCCGGAACGGCGTCTTTCTCCGCCGGTCCTTGCAAGGGCTTTGCGGATCTGCGAATGCCGTCCCCGCTCCAGAAGACCATGGCAAAGATGAGAATGGTCAGAAGAGCCCAGGCCACGGCATAGCCTGGCCGGACGCCATAGCCGCAGGAGAGCCACGCCAGGATATCGATGGCCTTGGACCAACCCCATCCCTTCTGGGCCTGATCCAGTCTGCGATATCGGTAATAGCAGTCGTCCTCATCCCCGGACCAGCCCAGACGGTGGTAGTTATCCACCAGAGCGAGATACGCTCCGGGGTCCCAGACCACATGACCTTCTATCTCGCTCCAGGGAACCCTCAGCCGATTGAAGTCGGTATCATTCAAGATTACCCTGCAGTTTTCCCCCCAATGCCCATCATCCAGGAGCAGAGTGGAGATTTTGCCTCCTTTGAAATTCAGGTTGCCTTGGAAGGCTGCGCCCTGAAAGTTGGCGATATCCTCGAACTTGGACAGGCCAAAGATGGCGTCGCCTTGAAACTTTGACCCGGAGAAATAGGCTGCATCGGCAAATCGCGTTAGCTCAAAGCTTGCTTCGCCACGAAAGAGGATGTCGCCAAATGAGGAAATGCTGCCAAAACTGGTCATGCTGAACTGTGCCGGTCCAAAGAAAGATGCGTTAGTGAAGCTGGCAACGGATGCGAAGGTCGAGCCGAAGAAGTTGGCCTTATCTCGGAAGTAGGCATCGCTGAAGTCGAGCACCCCCTGAAACTTAACATCGTAGAAGTACGCCTTTCCCAAAAAATGAGTTCCCAAGAAGTAGGCATAATAGCCGAAGCGAGAATAATTAAAGTTCGCATCTTTCTGAAACCATGCCCAGTTGAAGCTGGCATCTTTATCAAACCGGGCATCCTCGAAGCTCACGTTGTCCAGGAAAAAGGCCCCATCAAAGGTCGCGGGCTGCTCGAAGGTAGCCCCTGTGAAGCTGGAATTATGAAAAAACGTGTTGGTCAGATCTGCTCTTCCCAGAAAGCAGGATTTATCAAAGCTGGCATTTCCAAAGGAGGAGCCCGATAAAATCATATCCTTCTCCAGGGTCATGCCATCGAAGCTGGCATTGGACACGGTGCAGTTGATGAGCTCCAGTGAGCTTTCCGCCCTTGCTCCCGGCAACGTGCTCAGGTTTAGGTCGCCCATGATGGAAGCGCCTTCGCAATGAACGGTCTGGCCATCCGCCATTCTGGAAAGGATCTCGCTGGCAGGGATCTGGGTCGGGGCCGAAGCTAACCCATCACCAATCCCTGTGGCCGCCAACAACAAGGCAAGGTGGATGAGAAACCGCCAGGACATATACCTGCCAAGGATGTGCAGAGAGCAATATAATCCTTTTTGCCATCAGTTGACTGACACCCGGAGCTGCCAGAGACAAGCGGCTCAAATGCGATTGCATAACTATTTACCGAAGGCTGCTACTGTTGCTAGCGTATGGATAGCATTGAGGCGAAAAAGACCCTATCTAAGCAGGGTTACCATCTAGTCGGCTCCGGGGCGGTCAAGCCCTGCCTCTGGCTGAACCGCTCCTTGCGAGGCGGCGATCAGTGCTACAAGCATCACTTTTACGGGATCTCCAGCCATCGCTGTGTGCAGATGACGCCCACACTGCAGTGCAACCATCTCTGCCTGCACTGTTGGAGGCCGATAGACGGCGCTTTGCCCCGCACAGAAGAGCTGGAGCCCGGCCCGCTTTTGGATGGCATACTGCATGAACAACGGAGACTCCTTTCCGGCTACGGCGGAGCAAGAACCACGGATCGCGATAGGTTGGCGGAGGCGGAAGAGCCAAGGCACGTGGCCATATCTCTCATGGGCGAGCCCACTCTTTATCCCTATTTGAAAGATCTTGTCTCGGAGATCGCTCGAAGAGGAATGACCTCCTTCCTGGTCAGCAATGGAACAAATCCAGAGGTTCTGGAAGGGCTTAGGCCGACGCAGCTCTACATCAGCCTGAATGCTCCAAACGAGGAGCTTTATCGGCGCGTCTGCAATCCGGCGGGCGCCTTTTGGCCAAGGCTGCAAGAGAGCCTGAGCATACTTTGCAGCCACTCTTGCCGCAGCGTCGTCCGCATGACCCTGGCGCGCGGCCTGAACATGGAGAGGCCAGAGGATTATGCCCGGCTCCTGGAGACATCCGAGCCTGATTTTATAGAGGTCAAAGCCTATATGCACTTGGGCCGTTCCAGAGCCAGGCTCGACCGAGAGGCCATGCCGGAGCACGCCGAGATCCTGGAATTTGCAAAGACCATTGAAAGTGCCTTGGGCTACAAACTGGCTGCAGAAGTGCCTCTCAGCCGGGTTGCGCTCCTCTCCAGCGGCCGCATCTCCAGAAACCTCGTCTGCTGAGGTTTTTGGCCCAAGCGAGGCAAATGGCAGTGGTGTTATTCTCATCAATCAAAATAAAAAGGCAGAATAGCGGTTGATAACGTTGTGAAGTGGATTATTCTCGAC
>CAZPUO010000055.1:0-12770 GCA_964589745.1 uncultured Methanotrichaceae archaeon | reverse complement strand
GTATAAGAATTATCCTGATGAGCGCTGAATGGTTGAGCTATCGTGTATAATCGCCAGGCTTAAAAGGTTCAGGAGAAAACATAGGAGAGCTGAGCTGAGGTAGCCAAGCGGCCTACGGCGCTGGTCTTGAGGTTCTGGCTTTTGCCAGGACAGGACAACCAGTGGTGCATCGCACCTCGTGAGTTCAAATCTCACCCTCAGCGCTGATTCAATTTTAATGCTCCCTTGATATCCTTCCTTGATATCCTTCCTGATCTCTTTTGACAATACAATTGAATTTTATCAAACAGATTGGAGGGTCTTCTGCTGTCTTACTAATGTTTTTTGATGATGCATCCCTACCAAATTCTGCCGGATCTCTGGCGCTGTCCGGCGCACCTCGGCTGTAGCGCTCCTTTTTGAGCTTGTCCATTTCTTCGCGAAACTCCATGAAGTCCTCAAAGCAGCCCATAGCTCCTTCCGGAAACGAAAATGTTCAGTCGTTCTCCGCTGTCTTTGGATGAAGCCATGGTTTTAATATGTGCCAATCCTTCTAATACCTTTGACGATTGAAACTGCAGAATCTCGGAGCACGATTATGAACGATCTGAGAAACAAGGCAGTTCAGATGGCCTCCCAGGAGGAGATCTTCCGGGCCATGAGCTACGCGGCGTTGAAGGCCAGAGCTGCCAGGCTCAATCCTGGTGAGATAATCAAAATCGGACGCTTTGAGCTGGTGGTGGCTGAGGACGAAGTGGGCGAAGGGAGCGTGGTGCAGATCATCGAAACCAGACAGAATATGGAAGGTCTGGCCCTGGCCAAGGCCAAAGAACTGGGCATAGCTCTGGACAGCTGGAGTGATCACGAGCGTCGTGAATGGATGGCTTCCTTCTGGAGCGAGCTGGCCAAAATTTTGAGCAAATGGCAGAATATCGAAATGCGTTCTGGACCTGGCGAGAACTTGACCTTCGAAAAAGCGGTCTACAAGTAAACGGATTGTGGATTTGACAGTTAAGGGCCGGGACCGGGATTCGAACCCAGCTCGAGGGATCCACAGTCCCTCAGGATAACCACTACCCTATCCCGGCACGCCAGGATTTGCAATCACTGCGAAGAGATAAAACTTTCCCCGGCAAAGGCGCGTTCTGTGGCCTCCACCACCAGGGAAACCAGATCCTCCAGGCGGTTGATATAATAAACCTGGCCTAAGCTTGCCAGAGCCTCCTCAACGTGCTTATCTCTGTACGCCTGATCGATGCAGAAGAGGACGAATTGCCCTACCTTCGAGGCTTCTTTGAGACTCTCCCACTCCTGGTAAAGGTTTTGGATGTGGGTATCGGTGATGCAGAGAACAAGGCATCCCGGCCGCGCTTTTGCCAGCTCCCGCACAGCCTTTCCCGGTATGTGGGTGCGTGTGCATAAGAACTCCACGAGAACATCCTCCACGGCGCTCAGGTCCCGCGTCCAGGAAGTCGCCAGGTATTTTTCGCTGAAGTTTATGGCTGCGATCTCAGCTCCCTTACTTTGGGCAAACTGGCAGGCCTTGAAGGCTGCCAGGGTGGCTTTATGCGTTTTTGTTCCAAGGGAGGGCCCCTCCATGGAGCGGCTGCTGTCTAAGACCACGAGAAGATCCGGCACCACCTCCGGGCCAGGAGCCATCTGGCTGGTCTCACGTTCTCTTTTGTAGGTCGTCACTCCCGGAACCAGTCTGGGACTCACGCTCAAGGAGTAGGCAATGTCCAGATCGCTCCAGGGGTCTGTCAGCCGCCATTTAACCAGACCGGAAGGATAGCAATCTGCTCGGGCTTTGCGATGCTCTCGAATCTCAATGGAGTAGCTCTGGTCCCGATACCAGCGCTTCAGATCCCCCTGCTGGCCTAAAGCGTAGAGAGCCTGTTCATACTGGCATGGCTCAAGCGCGGATGCGAAGGTCAGGGGCACGGCGTCTGCACTGCCGTCCAGTATCTCCAGGGACCTGACGAGGCCGCGGCCCAAAATACCGGGCAGGAAGTGCTCAAGGATACGGGCAGTCTGCTGGCACTGCCTGGGCCAGAGGCTCTTGTCCCTTATCCCTAAGGAAAAGACTTGGCAGAGAAGATCCACCTCCGGCCGCGGACAGCTGGGCAGATGTGCCCCCCAGAATTCCCTGAGAAAGCCGAGGACGACTCTGTCCAGGGGCGAGAGATCTTTGAGGGCCAGCCTCTTCCAGCCCAGAAGCACTTTTTCCTCATCCTCATGGCTTCGCTCCAGACGAAATGAATCCACCACGACATCCGAGAAGATGTTGACCATGCGGCGTGCTCGGGCTGGCTCCTTCAGGCCCTTCAATGCGGCCAGGGCCAGGAGGCCGGCTGCCTCAAGTGAGCGAGGGCAAAAGATGTAGTGGACGATGATATGATCAAAGAGGTTCTCCAGATAGAGCGGGCCCTGCCTCAACATCTCCTGGTCAATGGTAAGGGCATAGTTCTGGAAGGGAAACTCGCCTGGAAGATCTGATTTACCCTGGCGAGGCACAGGCAGCTGCGGCCAGTGCCAGTTCTCCCGGGATTTTTGCCAGATCCTAGTCCAATCCCAGGACACCGTCTGCTGCCTCCGGGCCGAAGCTTTCCGCCCTGATCGAGCCACCTTTCCTGCGCCACCCAGCCCTCTTCCCGGCGCGGCCTTTCACTGTTATCCTGCCACTGCTCATGAGAAGCCCCAGATAGTCGCCTGCATCTTTGGCGATGAGCATACTTCCGCCCCGCATCAGCCATCCGGCTCGCTCACCACAGTTCCCCAGCACGACTATCCTTCCCCCGGAGTTGCCCACTCCCGTGTAGTTTCCAGAGCTTCCCCGCACAACACCAAAGCCTCCACGCATATTTCTAAAGGCATAATCTTTGCATCCTCCGGCAATGATCCCGCCGCCTGACATCTCCTGTCCCAGATAGTCGCCCGCTGCGCCGCGCACCAGGATCCTACCACCCGACATCCGCTCGCCCACATGGTCCGCAGCTTCCTCAAGGATTATGCTGCCGCAACCCATCTCCAGCCCGGCAAAATCCTCGGCGGGAAGCCGTAGCGGCGCAGTGCTCCGCTCGGCTGCAAAACTGCTGAGGTGACCCCAGAGCATCCGGTATTTTTTGCCGGGCTTGGCGGTCATGAGCTGGAAGAGGAGATTCTCATCGGCCGGAACGAGCGCTTCCACGTCGGCCCGGTCCGGCTTCGTTCCCACCCGATCGGCCAGGTCCTCCAGGCCGAAGATCATGTCTCCCCGGTGCGTATCAAGCCTCTTGGCTCTTGTCTTTCCCCGGTAGGCATCTTCCATGAAGCTCTTCAGCGACAATGCATCTGCTCCAAAGATGGGATAAAGTCCAGCCTGGCGATGGGATCGTCATAAGCCGAAAGCTCTCGCAGCGCTTCCTCCATTGCCATTTCCCCGTCCACCGCCCTGGAGAACACGAGGTTCATCTCCGCCCGCTCATTCAAGGTGCGGTTTATGCTTTTTTCCACGAGGCCTGAGATGAGGGCCAGTTTTCTTGCGCCGTAGTAAGGCGGGCTCTCCAGAGCAGAGCGGATGGGCGTAACCCGATGCCAGATGACATAAGGAGCCACAGCCTTCAACACCTTCAGATCGCCGTCACTGTGCAGCAGGAAGGCCATGGATCGGGTGAAGTCTCGCAGATCCTGCCTGACGCGGTCGGATAGCCCTTCATCCACCTGCCAGCAGAGGATTTCCGGATTATTGAAGTAATGGCAGCCGGGGCAGAGACCTTTGCTTGGTTTGCTGCCGGAGAGCTGGGTTTTGTCGTACCCTGGAGCGCGTTCACAGAGCGTGAAATCCCTGAGCAGGGAGAGGATGGCCAGCTCCACCTGGCTGGTCAGTTCAACCTTGGCAACGCTTGTGGGAAGGGCTTCGAACTCCTCTGGCGTGAAGCGCGGAAGCTCCCCCGCCAGCTCACGAACCTCGCGCTCCCGCTCAGAGAGGGTCAGGCCTGCCAGAAAGTCCGGCTGCACTGCCGGCACGCAGGCGGAGATGCGGTCCAGCAGGGCCTCATCCAGAGGATAAGTGGCGGAAAACTCAGGATTCATGGTGGCGAAGTAACAGGTGTCTCCCGGCTCCAGAACCTGCCCGGCATAGCTTATCTTCCTCTTTTGCAGTATCTCCAGGAACAGATTCTGTTTGCCGCTGGGGAAGCGGTTGATCTCGTTGATGAGCTTCCACCTGGATCTTGCCCAGGGGGTCCAGAGCACCTCAGAAGCTCCTGCTCCAGGGCGGGTCCACTGCCTCGGATCAAGAAATCCCACCATCTTCTCCTCAGTCTGCTCCGGATGGCCGGTCACCATCAAATTTTCCACCTCTCCCAAGCCGAGACCAAGGAACGATGAACCGAGCAGGTTTATCAGGGTAGTCTTGTTGGCACCCATGCCCCCGTAAAGGAGCACTGCATGGTTGCGCAGGCAGGCGTTGGCGAGGGAGAAGAAGAGCTGGGCATTGACGCTCCGATCTCCGATGGAGAGATCCTTCCTGCCCACATGCAGCCTAAGCTCCTCCAGGGATGCGACAAGGGATTCGATCTTCTTTGGGGGATCTGGCATGAAAAGATGGCTGCACCTGCGGTATTTAAAACAAGCGAAATGAAGGCGAATGGGACTCACAGATCTTGGATCTAAAAAAAGGAAAGATAACAGAAGGATAGCAAAGGTCGGTGATGTTGGATAGATAAAAGTGCTTGATCCAGTCACTTTCATCCGTGCCGCAGGACACAACCCTTTCGGTTAAGGCGATCTTTTAGCCTTTCAAGAATGGGAGTGAGCAAAAGTCGATTGCTACGGAGGGATTGATGCTATTCGACTTTTGCCTAATCGCGTTACGACATCAGACGAATATAAGGGCTTCGGTCAAGAAAAGGAGGGAGGGCAAAAGTCATTCTCTAGGAGGGATTGATGGCCGTCGACTTTTGCCTGGACAGTTTGCGACATATGACGATTTAAAGTTTTCGGTTAAGAGAAATTAGAATATTATTTAAATAGGAGGGGGAGCAAAAGTCAAGGGAATAGGAGGGATATAATCAGTTGACCTTTGCTTAAGAACTATTACGATTATCAACGAATATAAATGTTTCTACTTGTGTCGATCAACGAACGAAAAAGGGACAGACAGATTGCGAAGCTCACTCGGATGTGTAGCCGTTCAGATTTGGCGGATGGGCCAACTTTTCCTGGGGCTTTGGGGGAGTTGCTGAAGATTTCGTATTCTCTCCAATCATCGATCTTTGGAGGAGGCAAAAGGATCATAACTTTCGTGGATAGATGGATCTGCATGATTTATACCATTACGCTCAACCCTGCTCTGGACCGCACCTTATGGATCCAAAGGGTCCGCGATGACGTGTCCAACCGCATTCTTGAGGAGAAGAGCTTCGCGGGAGGCAAGAGTATCGATGTCTCCAAGGTGCTGAAGAATCTGGAAGTGGACAACATCGCTCTGGGGTTTGTGGGAGGCTTTGCCGGCCGGGAGCTTGAGGGAAGATTGCTGAATGAGGGCATACAGAGTGATTTTGTGCGTGTCGCGGGAGAGACCAGAACGAACATAATCATCCACGAGGAGGAGACCGGAAAGCAGCTGGCATTCAATGCTCGCGGGCCGGAGATCAAGCCCAGCGAGCTGATGCAGTTCGTTGAGCAGCTGGAGAAGATGTCCTGTCCGGAACTAGTCACTATCGGCGGCAGCCTGCCCCCCGGTGTCAATCCTGTGATCTACCGCAAGATAATAACTCTGGTGAAAAGATGCCAGGCAAAAGTTGTCCTGGACGTCGACGGTGAGGCCTTGCGCATGGGCATTGGGGCTCTGCCGGATGTCGTCAAGCCAAACATCCACGAGCTATCCGAGCTGGTCGGAAGGGAGCTTAAGAATGTGGACGAGATCGCTGCGGCTGCCCGAGAGATAAACCTTCAGGGCGTGGAGATCGTTTTGGTGTCTATGGGCGGAAAAGGCATTCTGCTGGTGTCTCACGGGCAAGAGTTCCTGGCTGTGCCGCCTGTTGTGAAGGTGGAGAGCACCATCGGAGCCGGAGACTCCGCAGTTGCAGGATTCGTCAGCGGCCTGGTGCAAGGCAAAGACCTAAAGGAATGCCTGATCTATGCCGCAGCGGCCGGAACTGCCACCACATTGCGCCAAGGGACTGCGCTCTGCCAGAAGGAGGACTTCCTGAGGCTGGTGCCCCAGGTGAAGCTGAACGTCCTCTCCGAGAGAAGTTAAGGAAGTTTGGGAGGAGAAAATGACTGAAGATATCATCGTTCCCCTGGATGTGCCCGGACAGAGCCGGAATAAATACCTGGAGAACTATCTGAAGATCACCCGGGGGAGCAACAGGCTGATGCTCTTTGCCGGGGACCAGAAGGTGGAGCATTTCAACGACGATTTTTTCGGCCCTGGCATCGATCTGCAGGATGCAGACCCGGAGCATCTGTTCTGCATCGCTGCAAAAGCCCGCATTGGCGTCTTCGCCACTCAACTGGGCCTCATCGCTCGTTATGGAATGGATTATCCCGATGTGCCTTACCTGGTGAAGCTGAACTCCAAGACCAATCTGGTGGAGACTTCCCAGGCCGAGCCGCGCAGCCTTCAGTGGATCGATTTGGAGCAGGTTGTTGATTTTTCGGAGAGCAGCGGCCTGCATATCCTGGGCGTGGGCTACACCCTTTACCCGGGGAGCGAGCATGAGGCCGAGATGCTCCGCCAGGCGGCACAGCTGGTCTTCGAGGCACACCGGAGGGGATTGATAACGGTCCTCTGGATTTACCCGCGCGGTAAGGCGGTGAAGGAGGAAAAAGACCCTCACGTCATTGCTGGCGCCGCGGGCGTGGCCGCGTCCTTGGGAAGCGACTTTGTCAAGGTGAACTATCCCCAGAAAGCCGGCTGTAATTCGGCCGAGATATTCAAGGAGGCTGTGCTTGCCGCAGGCCGGACTAAGGTTGTCTGTGCCGGAGGCAAGAGCACGGATGCCAGATCCTTCCTGCAGCGCCTGCATGATCAGATTCACATCAGCGGGGCGTCCGGCAATGCCACGGGCCGAAATATCCACCAGAAACCTCTGGCGGATGCGGTACGGCTGTGCAACTCCATCTACGCTATAACTGTGGAGAATGCAAGCGTAGACGCCGCCTGGAAGATCTACCAGGGAGACTAATTTTAAAGGAGGTTAGATGCCCAGGCTCGTCTTGCTCAGGCACGGCCAGAGCCTCTGGAATCAGGAAGGCAGGTTCACAGGCTGGACTGATATCGATCTCTCCGAAAAAGGCAGAGTGGAGGCGAAAGCTGCCGGACGACTAATGCAATCTTGCGGCCTCACTTTTAACCTGGCCTATACCTCGGTCTTGAAACGGGCCATCAGGACCCTCTGGATAGTTCTGGATGAGATGGATTTGATGTGGATTCCGGCTATTCCCTGCTGGCGGCTCAACGAGCGCTTTTACGGAGATCTGCAGGGCCAGAGCAAGAGGGAGATGGAGGAGAAATATGGAAAAGTGCAGGTGCATCGTTGGAGGAGGGGCCTGCGAGATCTGCCCCCGGCTCTGCCAAAGGACGATGAACGCTCTCCACGGCACGATCCCAGATATCGCAGCCTGACAGAGGACCAGATCCCAAAGACTGAATCGCTGCAGGACACTTTAAACCGTATGCTTCCCTGCTGGCAGAGCCAGATTGCACCAGAACTACAAAAAGGGAAGATCGTCTTCGTTGCTTCCCATGGAAATACCCTGCGAGCTTTGGTAAAGCACCTGGAGAGCATCTCGGATCAGGATATCGAAAACGTGGAAATTCCAACGGGGGTTCCCCTGATTTACGAGCTTGATGATCGGCTTCGGCCAAAAGCTCGCTACTATCTGCATAGCCAAGAGGATCGCCGGAAGAACTCAGGGGGATGGCGGGAAGAGTTGGTGGATTTCAAATGACCTACGCAGTCGAGCTCATATCCATCGAGCGAAAAGAGGAGCTGGCCGAGCGTTTTGCTGGCCAGATTTTGTACGAAGTCAAGTCAGAGATCTATGGATGCTGCATCAAGCTATTGACTGGACTTTCTTTGGTCAAAGACCGATGGGAAGAGAGCTTCTATTCCGCTTCGCAGAACCTTCGCTCCCATGGGCGGCTTTACGTTCTTCAGGACACATCCGAGGCGCAGAACAAGGTCTATTATGACCCCCAGTCCAAGACCTGCTTCCTGCTCAACGTGGACTATTATGGCTGGATAAAGTCTCTGGCGCTGAGCGTTGCCGGTGACATACTGGAGGACGAGCACGCCATCTACTCGGTGCACGGGGCCTGTCTTGATGCTCGGGGCAGGGGGCTTTGCCTTTTGGGCGGCTCGGGCGCGGGCAAGACCACGCACACCTACGGGCTATTGCGCAGCCCGCGGGTGCGAGTCGTCTCAGACGATTGGTTCTTTGCGCGAGTCTACGGGGATGACATTCTAGCCTATGGCTCCGAGAAGAACTTCTACATCCGGGCAGATCTTTCCGAGATCTGGAAGGAGTACTCCGGGCTGGTGCAGAAGGCCGTCTTTGATGAAAAAGGCCGATCCGTAGTGGACTTGCGCTGGGTTATTGGAAAGGGACGAATCCTCCCGCTCACCACTCTGGAGAACGTGGTCATCCTGAAACGAGATGCTGCGCAGCAGGAGGAGG
Organism: uncultured Methanotrichaceae archaeon; assembly: GCA_964589745.1. Lineage (GTDB taxonomy): Archaea > Halobacteriota > Methanosarcinia > Methanotrichales > Methanotrichaceae > Methanothrix. Next base: position 4,124 of record CAZPUO010000055.1, on the reverse strand, counting down.
TGCGAGAGCTGAAGCCGGAAGAGGCGTTAGAGATTTTAGAGAAGAACGATTACTTCAATCCGCACCTGTTGGTCCATAGCGATTTCAAGCGCAGGCTTCGCAGCCGCTTCTTCAGCGAGCTTCTCGTGCGGGCGAGGGTGCACGAGGTCAACACCAGGGGCACGCCGGAGGAGAGCCAGATGGTGATCCGAGGAATTGTGGGGATCGAGTAAGATTGCAAGTTTATCAATAGTCCGATCAGTTTGTGCTGGGGATCGCGGGATCTAGTAGAATTGCAGGTTGTCCTTCATTTGGCTCTGCCAGAGCTTTGCCTGTTGCTCTTGTTTTCCGGCATTTTTCATCACTATCTGCTCAAATTCACTTCATGCACTATTCGCTCCATCTTTCCTGGGAGGCTCCCAGAATCAGGAATGAAGGCTTGCTCATGTTCCGTTTGTGCAGGTAGATCTGCGCAGATCTGTGCAGTTACTACATCAGCTCAACTGTGTGCTTATCATGCAGCTTATGGCAGAGTGGATTGGCAGAAGGTACTGGTTCGTTCCTATCACTTAAGAGGCGGCCAAGGATTGCTCCTGGAAGGCCTCCAGGCCCTCTAGAGGATGGAGAATGATTTTAATGCGACAAGACAAATTTAAAAGGAATCACGGGGTATTTAAATGCCAAACATTCCTTGGTGTCCCTAAATCATTAACTGGTTGATACGAGCAGCCGCAGCAATGCGGTCTGTGCCTGTTAATTATAAGCATTTAATGGTTCCTGGACACTAAGAAACATTCGGGACTCTACAAGATCTCGTAAACTTCGCTCAAGAATCAGGGAATGAATCCCTACCTTCCGATCACGATAGTTTGCTCAAAAAATAAGCCAACGAGTTCCTCCTTCACCCCATCTTCACCTTCGCCCCCAGCTTTGCCATCTCCTGGAAGAATCCCGGATAGCTCACATCCACCGACTCCGCCGTGTCTATCCTCGTCCCACCCGACACAAATCCAGCCACCGTTAGCGCCATCACAATCCTGTGGTCGTCGTAGCCGTGCACCTCCGCACCGTGTAACTTCCCACCAGCGATCTCCAGCCCGTCCGGCCTCTCCCGAATGTCAGCTCCCATCTTGGAAAGCTCCACAGCCATGGCGTGCAGCCGGTCGGTCTCTTTGTGGCGCACGTGCTCGGCGTTCATGACAGTCGTTTTTCCCTTGGCCACCGCCCCCAGGACGGCAATGGTCGGCACCAGGTCCGGGGTCAGGCTGGCGTCCACCTCCACGCCCTCCAGCTCGCCGCCCTTGATCTTCAGGTCTCCTTTTTCCTTGTCCCAGGAGACCTTGGCGCCCATGCGGTTGAGGATATCGATGATGGCCGAGTCGCCCTGGCGGGAGGGGAGGATGCCCTTGACTGTGACCTCCGAGCCGGAGACCGCAGCCGCAGCCAGCGGATAGGATGCCGAGGAGAAGTCTCCGGGAATGGTGTAGCCCTGGAGGTTGTAGGTCTGCTTGCCTGGCACGAAGAACTCCTGGCGCTTTGCGTCCACGCGCACGCCCGCGTCCCCGAGCATGTCCAGGGTGATCTCCGCGTAGGGCCGCGACTTCAGATCTCCCTCGATCACTATCTTGGTGTCGCCTTGGGCCAGAGGCGCAGCGATGAGCAGCGCCGACAGAAACTGAGAGCTTACGCCACCATTTAGACGGGCTGTGCCTCCGCGCATCTTTCCTTTGACCACCAGAGGAGCTTTGCCGTTATTGCGAATGGAAAAAGCCGTGGCGCCGAGGTCGTTCAAGCAGCTCAACAGCGGCCCGTTGGGCCTGGTGCGGATGGAGGCATCGCCGGTGAGCACCGCCCCCTCGGTCACGGCCGCCACAGCGGAGCAGAAGCGCAGCGTGGTGCCGGAGTTCAGGACGTTGATCACGTCCTCTGGGGTCTGGGGCTGGTCCGAGATGCCCTGGATCTTAACCTCATCCTTGTTCAAGGAGATCTTGGCTCCGAAGGCCTCGCTGGCGGAGATGGTGGCCCTCGTGTCCGCAGAGATGAGCGGCCGCTTCACTACGCCTCCCGGACCCAAGGATGTGATTAAAATTGCCCTATGAGTGTAGCTCTTGGAGGGCGGGGCATAGACTTCACCAGTAACAGTGGAGCGCTCGACTGACGCAATCATGGTAGAAAGAGGATCAAGGGAGTATAAGAAATATATGATGTGTGACATAACCGACAAGCGGATCTTGAGAGTGTTTGAAGACGTTTGTCGTATCTTGCACCAGTTGTGGAAATGTCCGCTCAAAAGCATGCCTGCTTCCGAGCGGAGCTGCCAAGGCGGTGGTGAGAAGCCCCCACTCCTCTACCGCAGAAGCCGTCCGTTTCACGGCATTCAACGTAGTACGACATAAGACGAATATAAATCTTACGGTTGCCGTGCAAAATCAAGAGCCATTTACTATCACTACTACAAAACTATGAACTCGACCGGCCCCCGTGAGCTTGTAAATCCATTTCCAAAAAGCATTGTTCTTCGGATGTGTATTCGTGCAGACGAAGGACCAGGAGATGAGTCTTCATGATCTACCAATCAGGGAAACTCTTTACCCAGGAGCAACATATCTGACATTGTGGATAAACAGATTTCTGATCCCTCCGTGTCCGAGGCTGCATCTATGGTACGTTCCGCAAGGCGCGGCAGATCTGACAGATCTGAAAGAATCGTCTCTCCTCATTCCAGACAGAGGGAAGCGGATCAAGGCGAATCCTTCCTCGCAAAGATCTCATCAAGTCCTAAGTTCAAACTGGCCTCCAGCTTCGCCCCTCGTGGCTCCCAGCCGCAGGCCATCGAAAAGCTTGTCTTGGGCCTGGAAGCAGGCCAGCAATTTCAAACCCTGCTGGGAGTCACAGGCTCGGGCAAGACCTTCACCATCGCCAACGTCATCGCCAAGGTTCAGAAGCCGACACTGGTCATCGCCCACAACAAGACCCTGGCCGCCCAGCTCTTTGCCGAGTTCAAGGAGTTCTTCCCCGAGAACCGGGTTGAATACTTCATCTCTTACTACGACTACTACCAGCCTGAGTCCTACATCCCCTCCAAGGACCAGTACATCGAGAAAGATTCGCACATCAACCCCAAGATCGAGCAGATGAGGCTGGCGGCCACGGCATCTCTGCTGTCTCGGGAGGATGTGATCGTGGTTGCCTCCGTATCCTGCATCTACGGCCTCGGCAACCCTGAGAATTTTCAAGGCATGGGCTTCGAGCTGAAGGTCAAGGATAAGATATCGAGAAGGGAGATCCTGGGAAAGCTGATCGACATCCTTTACGAGAGAAACGACCTGGAGCTTGCACCCGGAAGATTCCGGGTCAAAGGGGATATCATCGATCTCGTGCCGGGATATTTCAACAACATCATCCGGATCGAGCTATTCGGAGACGAGGTTGATCGCATCTCTGAGATCGACCGGCTGACCGGCCAGCGAAAGGAGGAGATGGACTACTTCTTCGTCTATCCCGCCAGGCATTACGTCATCCCGGAAGGCGAGCAGGAGGCGGCCATCCAATCCATCCTGCAAGAGCTGGAAGAGCGGCTGCCGAGGCTTGAAATGATCGAGTCCCACCGGCTAAAGCAGCGCACCCTGCATGACGTGGAGATGATCCAGGAGACCGGAAGCTGCAAGGGCATCGAGAACTACTCGCGCCATTTCGACCGCCGCAGGCCGGGCGAGCCGCCTTACTGTCTTTTGGATTACTTCCCCGAGGACTTTCTGCTCGTCGTGGATGAGAGTCACCAGACCCTGCCCCAGCTCAGAGCCATGTACCAGGGGGATCGCTCCCGGAAGAAGAACCTCGTGGATTATGGCTTTCGCTTGCCGAGCAGCTACGACAACCGGCCTTTGCGGTTCGAGGAGGTGCAGAAGTACATGAAGAGCGTCATCTTCGTGTCGGCCACGCCGCAGACTACGAGCTGGAGCATTCCGCCCAAATCGTGGAGCAGATCATCCGGCCCACTGGCCTGCTGGACCCGGAGGTGGAGGTGCGCCCCATCGAAGGCCAGGTCAGGGACGTGATGCAGGAGATAGAAAAGGTTGTGGCCAGAGGCGATCGGGCGCTGGTGACCACGCTGACCAAGCGCCTGGCCGAGGAGCTGACCGACT
>CAZPUO010000054.1:0-12867 GCA_964589745.1 uncultured Methanotrichaceae archaeon | reverse complement strand
GTTAAATAATATGGCAATTATGAGTATAAATAGTTTGGTACAGGACTATAAAATGGAAGAATGCGGCAAACCGTAGCTTTCCGATCATTTTTCTTTGCCCGAATATCCTACACAGCCGAAGGGAATCTCCGATTAAGCTTCGTTTTCTAGGTACGTTTTGCAGTCTCAAAAACTGTCGGATATCATTAACCAATTCTTGCCATTCGCCGCATTGATTTGCCAGTGAACAGTCAACAATTATTGCCGCCACCAGCAAGTATTTGTGTACCTTTTTCTATGGAAAATGGATGGATGCCGGGGTGACTGACCGGCCAAGTGCGCGGCTGCAGACCGCGAGAATTGGGTTCGACTCCCAACCCCGGCCTTATGATGATCAACAACACGTTGAGCGGCAATAAAGAACCATTTCAATCCATTCATAAAAATCGCGTAAATCTATTTGTCTGCGGGCCGACTGTTTACGACGATTCTCACATCGGCCATGCCAGGACCTACATCGCTTTTGATGTGGTCGCACGCTATCTCAAGTATCAGGGCTTCAGCGTATTTTACCTCCAAAACATCACCGATGTAGACGATAAGATCATTCAGAGAGCATCAGAGCTAGGCGTGGACCCTGTCGTTCTTGCGCGCAAGTTTGAGCGAAGGTATCTGGAGGACATGCACTCTTTAGGCGTCACAAACGTCAACTTTTATGCACGTGCTACAGAGCACATCCCGGAGATCATCAGCCAGATAGAAAGGCTGATGGAAAAAGGCTTTGCCTACGAAACAGAAACGGGCGTCTACTTCGACGAAACTCGTTTCGAGGACTTTGGAAAGCTGTCTCATCAAACCGCGGAGGACCGGGAGCGGCATAGGATTGAGCCGGATTCCACGAAAAGAAACCCGGGAGACTTCTCACTCTGGAAGAAGCGCGAGGATGAGGAAGGTGTCGCCTGGGATTCCCCCTGGGGCAGAGGGCGGCCCGGGTGGCATATTGAGGATACGGCCATCACGGAGACATACTTCGGTCCTCAGTACGATATCCACGGAGGGGCGATGGACCTTATATTCCCCCATCACGAGGCTGAGATAGCTCAGATGGAGTCCGCCTCAGGCAAAAAGCCCCTGGTCAGATGCTGGATGCATACTGGTTTTCTGAACGTGAAGGGTGAAAAAATGTCCAAGTCCCTGGGAAATTTCGTGACCATCAGGGATATGCTGCTGCGGTATGAACCTGATGCCTTCAGGCTATTTGTGCTGTCTGCTCACTATCGAAGCCCTATCGACTTCTCGGAAGAAGCATTGGAGCAATCAACGCGCAGTCTAGAACGGATTCGCAAGCTCGCCGAGATAATCGAGGACCGCCTGGAGGGCTCAAAAATGCCTGAACCGGCTACAACATCTCCGGGATCGGCTGATATCGATGCCAGATTGGTCGAGGCCAAAGATAAGTTTTTAGAGTCCATGGAAAACGATTTTAACACTCCTTATGCCCTGCGTGCCGTCTTCGAGTTGGTGAGGTCTGTCAACCGCAGCATAAACGAAAAGAATATTTCTAGAAAAGATTTGGGCAATGTCAAGAAGCTGCTCGAGGAATTTGGCAGCATCCTGGGGGTTTGCTTTTTTTCTGGAGAACGAAAGCCGGCTAAAAAACCAGCGGATCTCACCGGCAACCTCATAGAGCTCTTGATCGAGATAAGGCAGAAGCTGCGTGACAAGAAGGATTGGCAGCTCGCTGATGAGATACGCAGCAGAATGATGGAGCTGAACATTGTTCTGGAAGATGCAAAGGCAGGCGGAGGAAAATATACTATTAATATTAAATGATTTTTCAGATAGTGAAATGATCGAATGACTTCGAAGAAGCCGAAAACTCTGAAGACTGCTCTGTCACTTTCCGCGAGGCCCATCCATTCAGCCTAGATTAAATAGCTTTTCGACCGGGGAGGAAAATGTACCGTAATCGTTAACAAAGTTAATTATGATACTAGTTCATATATATTTAATCGATTCGAGAAACGTATTATTGCCGCAATAAAAAGATACATATACCGCTTCAATTAACGATTGTGATTGGTGAGTTGAAAATGAGGGATCGCCTTTGCTGACGTTGGAATCGAACAGCACCACTCGAATATAGACCGCTTGCCCCCATCAGCCAAGCTAGTTTATAAAGTGCTGGAGTCAGGCTGCTTTCTGACCCAGAAAGATATCATAAATAAGACCTACCTGCCGGCCAGAACTGTCAGGTACGCCCTGAGAAGACTTCGAGAAGAGAATCTGCTTCAGGAGCGGTTCTACTTCCAGGACGCACGGCAGAGCCTCTACGGGCTGAACCTCCAGTACCCGAAGGTGATGACCGCATAACGCAATCTATTTATCAGAATGATTTCAAAATTTTCGAAATGAAATAGAAGACTGGTTTGTCCGCCTGGAGTATCCGCCTTTGCCCTTAACATTTTCATCCATTCCGTAATTCCCAGAGACCGTTCGGTGACGACCAGCTCGCTCATCCGACTTCAGAACAGCTACCAAGACTGAAATGACAGGTAGCTCATTTCAAAATTAACTTTGGCCTACCTAAACTCAGCAATTTTTGAAATCCAAATGAGAATCGGCTAGGAAATATAGATCGTATAGATACAGCCTAAACTAAGTTGTTTGGGGTTTTGAAATGAGTTCTGGAATAACTCTGGAAGATGCAAAGGGCGATATCGACACTGACTGTAAGTCTCGGCAGGATCAGGAAAGTGCATCCTCTGGATAGAGCTGAAATAGTACGATGAACCAGTTTCAGATTCGAAACAGATCTGATGATGAAAAAAATAAGGCGAAAGCGGCTATGCCGCCTGCACGTAGATTATCTTAGGAACTCCACTTTCCAATGAAACGCCCTTCACGTAGTCGAAATGGCCATCCCAGACTCTTATGCTATGAACACCGCTGTTAGCGCTGAAGTTAAAGCTGCCTCCTGAGCCTGTTCCCACATAAATTCCATCTATGTAAACATCAAAAGGCGTTGTCCCTGGATATCTGACTGTCACTGGTACATTGCCAGAAATAGGTGTTGTAACGGGTCTCGGTGTGGGCAATGTCGGGTACGGCGATGAAATCGTATTGGTCGGCTGGGAAGGTGTTAGCGTTATCGTGGATGGTTGCTGTATGGGATATTGATTTTGAGCTGTTGCTGCTACGCCAGACTGGTAGGGGAAGTTTGCCGGAAAGGTGCTGGGGGTTTCAGGGCTCACCACAGACCAGACTCCATAGCTATCCTTTAGACCCTGGCCAAAGACATCGCCTGGCTTCATATCCTTATAGAAGTAGTAGAGGGGCCAACCCTTGAAAGTTGTCTGCTGGTATTGTTTGTACCCGTTTACAGTTATGATGCTGAAGTCTGTGGGGTTCAGGCCTCCTGGGACATTTATACTCCCTGAGTAAAAGGGAGGCCAGATCCCTGTGCAGGTGGCATCGGAGCATTTGCTGGTGTAGCTGCCTTGATCGCTTTGCAGGTGGTAGAGGGTAATGCCTCTGCCATCGGTCAAGTAAGTGCCTATCGATGAATTGCCAGCCGTCATTATGGTATATCCCGTCGCAGAGGAGGTGTATGCCGGTGTTGGAGCAGTCACCTGCGCAGGAGCAGCATATCCCTGTGTGGGAACAGGATAAGCCTGCGCTGGGAATGCGTATGGAGCATTGTATGAAGAATAGGGGGTATAATATGGAGCATAGTACGGGTAATAAGACCGTGCGGGGTAAGGCATGTAAGGTGAGCTGTAGAAATAACTGTTGTACGGGTAATAATCACCGTTGAGGAAACGATATGCTCCAGCCAACCACATCTCTTGCTGTTGTTCTGGCGTTAGAGAGCCATTGTCGCCGGATGGATCTGGGTCCTGGGATGACACTCCTTGAGAACGTGCCAATACAGATGGCGATGGCTTGGTGTTATTCTGTTCAGGCAACACTATACTTATGGATTTATTGAAATCACTGAACCTCAGTGTAATGATGGAATCGATATGTATTTCCATATCCCCTTTGCCAGGTAGGCCAAGCATTCCGGGAGCTACGGTCATATTCGTCTGGATATACTCCGCTCTGGGGAGATTGCCATCCTTGGAGATCCAGAGAATATACCTCAGCTGGGTGTTATTGAAGAGAGAACTCAAATTCATAGAGAGGCGTGGAAGGCTTGAGCCTAGCTGTTTGCTGATCAAGGAGGAGACTAAACCATTCTCAGGAATGACCTCAACAACGTACAAGACTTCGCCGTTTATGGTCACGGCACCGAGAAGTCTGATCGTTGAGGCGTTCGTAAGCTCAGCAGATCGATTCAGCCTGTTCTGGCTAACCCAGACGCTCTCGGGAAATGACATCTTAATTGCCGTCAGGTTGCCGTCAACCTTGCTGTAGAGAGTATCATTGAGCACGTATACTTCCGTGGTCGTGGCGGTTGCATTCTCCTCCAAGCCAACCGGATAGGAAAGAGAGGCTGTGACCACCTTCGCGGCCCTGCCGGTGAGGTTGAAGGCGCCAGATCCAAGCGTGGAGAGCCTGGTCTGATACGGTTTATTGCCCTTCGTAAGATTGATGATCTCAATATACTGATCCTCTGCAAGGATGAAACGATAAGACTCTAAATTCCTTTCTGACTCTATCACCAGTTCTTTTAGATCCGTGGCACTCATATTGCCCACAGGTGTCTCGAACTGAACGATGTATTGGGCAGACGCTGTGGTAAATAAAAACGCTACTAGAAACAAGCAATAGCCAATTTTTAAATTTTTCATATGGTTATAGAGGCTTTTAATGATAATATTAATTGCGGTTAGAAGCCATAATGCTGACCCTGCAACCCATATCCCAATGAGCAATCGAAGAGATATGCACATTGCCCAGCCTACCCTACCTGCCCGGTTTATAGGCTGAATATTATAGAAATAACTTCCAATCTTTTTCGATTTCCCGTAATTCGTTCTAGGTCGCGAGCCACGGGTTTTGTGCACAAGTCATCTCCACCCAAAATGTGAATGGTATTACTTTTGATTCAGTAGCACTCGAATTTATAACAGCATCTTCTCTCGATTTCCGAACATGCCCTTCAAATGAACTATTTAGCGACAGTTAAGTGATTCCTATACATATTGACGCAGAAGACCATTTCGGAAAGGGCTTTATAACAAAAACTTCTAACAGTAAATCTTGGAGGGCATGCAATAAAACGCCAAAAAGGGGCTCCGATTCATGACATATCTTGATAAATTCCAGAAGATCATCATCAGCACCTTGACCTGGCTCATGGCCTTCGCCGTGCTCATGGCCACCATAAATCTGGTATACACTCTGGTTCTGGGGTTGACCACACCTCCGTTCGTCATTCTTCAGATCGATGAGCTGCTCAGCTTCTTCGGTGGCGTCCTTTTGGTGCTCATCGGAGTGGAGCTTCTGGAGACCTTCAAGGCCTTTCAGCTTGATAAAACTGTCAATGTTTTGATGGTGATTCTGGTGGCGCTGATCGCCATGGCCAGGAAGGTCATCCTCATGGAGATGAATGGAGCCTCGGATAATTTGGAATTAATCGGCTTATCTGCGATCATAATTTCTCTGTCAATAGGGTACTATTTGATCAAGAAAAGCACAACCCGGGAAGGATAGTTCAATCTTCATAGAGAAATTGTCATTTTAGGCCCAAATGCTTATATAGACGCGGATTTAAATAGCCGAATATGCCGGACCCCAGGCCATGCATTAAGTTATATCCCAAATCCGAGAAACAGAATCAAAAATATCATAGACTTGCCAGGAAAGCCAGATCGAGTTTAAGCCCATTTCTTCTAAATATTATTGATGAAGCTATCTGCGAAATTCCTCGGCCCGCCCTCCCGCGGGATGAAAGCCTCGGAGAACTTGAGGCGAAGTGCCATGACCTGGAAAGCTCTCTGGCCCTCAAGAACCTGAGGATCGAGCAGCTAGAGAAGGAAGGGCGGGCTTTGAGGGCAAAGCAATGGTCCACCAGGTATTACGCGGGCGTCCGGCAGATCGACATGGCCCTGATAGAGCTCCTCCGGAAGGGCACCTATAACCAATATATGATCCTCAACGCCCTCAAGATCAATCCCTCGGACCAGGAGCAGATTCAGGCCATTTCTTTGCAGTTGGAATACTTGGAGGCCCATGACCTGGTTGAGAGAGGCAGTCGTGGATGGAGTTGGAAGAAATGAACATCCTATCCGCCTGGGCACAGGATGCCGCAAGATGTGGTCTCACTCCCCCGACAATCGTGCAATATAGGGGGATGATAGAGAGGTTCATTGCCTTTCTTGGCAAGCCCCCGAAAAAAGCAGACAAATATGATATAAGTCGCTATATTGGAGTTTTGCAGGACCGAGGCCTGACCTCCAGATCCATATCAAAGAACCTGGGGGCTATCAGTTCCTTATATGAATTTCTGATTTTTGAAGAAATCATCAAGGTCAATCCCGTGCATATTATGGGAAAAAGAAGATCCAAATACAAGAATGATAGCGAGGAGCATACTCACCGAGCCCTCACCACTGACGAAGCTATAAAAATTTTGAATATCCTCAAATATGATATCCAATATTTAACCCTCTTCCTCCTACTCCTGAAAACAGGCATGCGGATAGGAGAGGCCCTATCCCTGACTACAGATAGCATCCGCTGGGAGAGTCAGACTATCATCATAGGAAAAAAGAAGAAGCGGACGAACCGCGTTGTTTTCTATGATGGAGAGATGGAATATTACCTGCGCCGCTGGCTAGAGGTTCGCGAACCTCGAGCAAAAAAGACCGGTTCTAAGTTGCTATTCTTTTCGAGCACGGGTGGCCAAATTTCTCATAAACAGGTGAATGAAGTACTCGCAAGGGCTGGGATGTGCGCGGGCCTGCATAATCGAGATGGGCCGCTGGAGGAGAAGATCTGCAGCCACGTAGGGCGGCATAGCTTCTCAGATTGGCTATATATAGAGGGCCTAAAAAGGGTTGGCGGAACGACTGAGGTAGACATCAGGTTTCTTCGCGGCGACAAGCCTCTGAGTGCCTTTGAGGGCTATGTGCATCTGAAGAGCGATGCAGGAATGAAGGCCCTTCGGGAAAGGTATTTGGCATGCATCCCCCAGCTGGGAGTCTAGCTAAATAGCCTGTCTGAAAATCTCCCGGAACACCCATTGTATGCATTGGCCACAGGCACTGGTTCACGGCCCACAACCTCTGCGCTGGAATGCGCCGCGAGTATGTGCAGTGGCTCCGGGGCGATGCTATCAAGGAGGCCGTGGATATTAATTCCACGTGGATCCGGAGGATGTCCGCAGGGCTTACTTGGCATGCATACCACAGCTGGGAATATGAACATGGCTTTAATGCCTTCATCAAAGCTTGATCCGTTCAAGAAAATCTAGACCAATAAGGATATATGTGGAAATAGATCTTTAATAAAGGCGAGACCTATGGGCGATGAAACCAAGCGGGTAAAATTAATCATTGAGTCAAAAATCAAAAAAGATAAACCCGTTTCAGCCGTTTTTGTTGCGGACACGTTCCAGAGATTGCAGAATATCATTTACTATATTGTAGATGATTTGGAAGGGAATCCCCCGCGTAGGGCTGGTGATTTCCCAAACAGCGTAAAAGAAAGAGCCGAATTAGTTATTACGGGATTGAATATTGGAAGCGCTGAAGCCGAATTGATGTTAGCGGACTCACAAACAGGCCTTCCGGGGAGTGTAACTTTCGGAGAGAAAGCCATCTCAATTGCAGATGATATAATTCGAAAAGTTTCTGAGGAGGATATTAGCTTTGCGCTTTCAAACGTAATAAAAAACGGACTTCGGCAAGAGAGAGTAATCCATGAATTTGAGGCAATATGGCCTGATGATCAATCAAAAAATAATATAATAATAGGTTTTGGCAAAAGAGTTGGGATCCCATTAAATCCATCACGTAGGCATATTCTCAGGGACTTGCTTCCAAAGCCTCCAGAAAACGTAGAGAAATCTATCACGGGCAGATTAATGGAAGTAAGGGTAGACCAAAGAAGAAGCTTCCAGATAGACACAGCTGAAGGTATAGTTACTTGTTCATATACCCCTGACCTTGAAAATAAAATAGTTGAGAAATATCGGTCGGCTAGTGCGTATTAAGGGTATTATGGCCCTTGAAAAAGGTGGGAAGTATACCCTTAGTATAGATAACGAGAAGTCTCTTGAAGATCTAAAGATGCTGCCCTTAGATAAAGTTAAAATTAAGGGAAAATTCTTGGATTTGAAAGAGCCTATTCCGTTGGAAGTCTCTTTTGAAGATGATCGCTATTGGATTTCAAGCGATAAATTCCACTTAAGAGGGTTCGGCTCCAATTTAAAAGCCGCAATTGAGGACCTGAACGATGAGATCGAGACTTTATGGGAAGACTATGTTGAGGTTGGACTCGGCGAACTCAGTGAAGACGCCCTTGATTTCAGAAGAAAGCTGATATTGGCATTCGGTGGAGTAAGAGCAAATGCCAACGCATAAGACACGTAAAATTGTGTCTTCATTGACAAAAAAAGGCTTCTATCCCAAGAAAGGAAGATCAAAGCATATAAAATATACTCTGTTTGTAGAAGGGAAGAAGACCAGCATATTTACTTGGATTAGCCATGGCTTAGATGAATACGAAGACAAACTCCTAAATGCAATGAGAAAGGAATTGCATCTTGAAACCTCTCAAGAACTTGAAGCTCTTATAGAGTGCCCAATGTCCGGTGAGGCATTAGTATCTCTTCTTGTGAAAAGAGGCGAGATTAAAATATAATAATATTATTTTGTCTATACTCGTTTGCCTGGGTTAGCCTTATTTCGTATTTTCATGAACGCTGAAGTCCAAAAACAAATCTCGCCTCCTCCCAAGCCTTCTCCAACAATTTCCCATAATACCCGGCATCAAACTCCGCCGCCATCATCTCAACCTCGACCTCCCACCGGCCGGCATCCTTCACCACGTAGCCTATCTCCATCCCTGGTGCCAGCGAGATCCCGCGCTTCAGATGAGCCTGGACGGCCGAGGCCTCCGCACACCTGCGCGAGTAGTTCAGGCGGCTTACCCTGCGATGAATGGCCATCTCCCTCACATCCGCGTCCTGCAGCCCTTCCACGTGGCTCTTGTAGATCCCGCTGGCTTTTGGCTCTAACCTGGCCAGCTCCTGCAGGTTTCGAGCCTCGCCCAAGCAGTCGAACAGCTCTTGCTGCATCCGGCGCACATACTCGGGCGTATCGCCCTTGCGGGCCATCACGCCCCTGATCTTTACCTTGCCAGTGTCTATCCGGCCGAAGTAGCAATTGTAGGCCCCCTGAGCCATCGGCCATGGGCAGGAAGACGATCCAGTCGTAGGAGTCAACTTCCGTCAGGATCCCTGTCTCCCTTTCCACTGCCTGCTTGAAATCTACGATCGGTTCGCCTATAACCCAGAGGCAATCAACTATGCCGTGCAGCACCTCGAAGCCCATGCCTTCGGCCAGCTCCTTGATCTGAATGAGCAGATCCTTTGGAATGCCAATGATCCTCTCTGAACCCTTCAGCAACGAAAGATGAAAATCGATATTTCCGGGACAGTTCTATGAGAAAACACTCTTTTTTGCTGGACTGTCTATAGGACTAAGGAGACTTTAGATATTAAAAGAAAGAGATGATGGAGATGTGCGTTAGTCTCGCATCATCAAATCTGATTTTTACTTCTTGCGTCTTTCATATAGACCCGCAGCAAACAACCCGATCATTGCGAGCAAAACCTCGAAGGCAGGCTGAGGTTTAATGTCTGACTTGTTCTCTACGGATTTGGATGCGACAAGCTGACTTGGAGCAACTGTCGGGCAAACTGGACATAGGGTACCGCAAGATATTGACATCATCCCCTCTGGTATTCCTATGCTCCTCTTTTCCTCGGTGAACCAGGTATAGGTTACCGCAGAGTCGGGCGTTGTGCTACTTACTTTGTAGCCCACTTCGGTCTTATTGCTTGTGACATCAACGGGCAGCTTGGCTAACTGCAATGATGTGTTAATTGTAATTCTCTTCACACCTTTTGCGCCTCTAAGCATATCTCCAATCCTCCATACCAACGTAGTAGTCCCGTCTGGATTCGTCGGGAGGACTGTAGTTTTTAATGGTTCGCTAGTTTCCATGATCTTCAAGTAGGGGTATAACGTCTCTGTAACCACAACGTCTTTGGCTACAGGTTTTGCAGCAAGGTCGGCATATATATCCTGGATCACATATTGAAGTTGCTGAATGCTATGGATATTGAACTCCGCCTTTCCTCCTGTCTCGTCAGCCATCTTTTTGAGTATCGCATATTCATACTTCGATCTCGTGTCGTCTTTACTTATGTCAATACCTACCGGATATATCGTGTAATTCTTATTACGAGCATCTTGTATAACCGGATTCAAATCACCTGGATTAAATTCGCTTAACCCGGTTACAAATACAATGATTCTTCTCGTGTTGTATGGATCAAGTGTGGGATGGGTATCCAATACTTTTATGGCAGCATCTAAACCCGGAGCATAAATTGTAGTCTTCGTTTCATTAAAGATCAATGGAGGCAGCTTATCCCATTCATATCCAGGATAGAAATCAGTTACAGTTTCGGCTTTGTCATTCCAACTCACAACTGCAACCCTCACATTTCTAAATAGCTTATTGCTCTTCAATGCATTTTCTATCTCAGATGTCATCCAGGTTACTTGCGATTCGTTGGTGCCAGGGACATAGTTCTGCCACATACTTCCAGAGCTATCAAGGGCGAAGACCAAATCTAAATTATATGGCGTATCAGGCATGGCTACTGTTAAATTTACGGCTGGACATGTTCCCTCTTGGTTAGATACGACCTCCTTATTTACTATCACATTGGTTAGAGGATCAATTGCCGATCCTCCGATCCCATGGCCTGACAAAGGAAATGCGCCTGGCAGCTTGACTCGGAGTTTCTTTGTTGATATAGCTGCATTGCCAGCCGTCCCATTTTGTTGGGTATATGTAACAGCCGAATTTGGCTCGATCCCGAGCGAGAATACACCTGGATCGTTGGAGCTAACACCGAAAGACACCTGCCAAGTTTGATTCTTTTCCATTGCTCCAATATTCCAGGTCAAAATCGTGTTATCGCCATCGGTAGAAATATGAGGATCTATAGTGGCAGATCTCGGCACGATCTGCAACTGTGAAGGCATTGCATAACGCAAAACTACATCCTTGGCGGTAATATTTGATATTGTTCGGCTTATTCCACTGAAAATGGGAATTAAAGCCTCGCTATTTTGAGCATGATAATAGCTCCCGCCTGAAGTACTCGATATGCATTTCAATGCATTTTCGTCGACTGAACTACCAAGGCCTATGGTATAAATCAGAATATTGGATTTTTTTGCAGCCAAACCAGCCGCACATGGCGTTTCTTTTCTGCTACAAGATTCCTCTTTTCCATCAGACAGAAAGAGAATCACTTTCGAAGCATTGCTAGTATCCTGGCTCAAAAGAGCTATCGATGTATTCAATGCTTCGCCCATACAAGTGCCGCCAGAAGGTATGCCAGCCATAGCAAGCAGATTGTCAATTTTTCCAAAATCGTTAGTCAAGGGCTGGCTAAAAACTATATTATCATTCCAGACTATAACACCGATCTTATCAATTTCAGGATTCATCATTTTCACTAAATTTTTGGCTGCACTAATACGGATGTTTCCGCGGTCACTCTGATTCATGCTACCAGAACAGTCCAGCGCTAAAACAACATCAATAGGCGCTCTTGGCTGACTTGATCCCTGGGCAATCACTTTGACCGTGGCTGTACTGCTGGCCGGTTTCTGGCCCGATTCCAACGTCCAGATTTCGTGTGAAGACAATGTATGGTCTACAAGCAGATTGGATTCAGTGGATACTACATCGGGAACCAGAATAATTAAAAGAAATACTGATATGGTCAGAAAAAATGAATTAGCTTTATATAAACGAGGCTTTAGGGCTGTGGCTTTATCCAAGAGTTATACCTCCATATCTATCATCAATTATCACATCATTTAAAAATCTTTGTCATGACGCAAAAAAGTCCAGGCAGACGCTATAAACCCTCGTAGGAACATTTTCCCACACGCGTTCCAGGATGCATCCATGTGTGCTAGAGGTCAATGGTAGTTTAAAAAAACAGGATCATAGTCCCAAAAATTGAGGAGATGAAACGCAGAAGTCGGTGGCAGGAGCGTTTCCCAATGATGAATCACTCTTGAGACCGGCTATCTGCATCGTTATGGATATTAACGAGGAATGGGTAACGGGTAGAAAGTATTTGGCTGAAGTGGACTGAGATCGACTGAGATACAGGCGCTCATGAATTTACAGCAATTGCGGCACGCTACCAGGATTCATTTTGGCAGTACAGATCCACTGAGTCAATTGTTAGCGCTGATGATTAAGTCATATCCCACCAGTCCAACCGATCTCGTGCTCTTTATAGCCGAGCCTTTCTAATATTGTTGATCAATCTCTAGTGTCCCATGTTTGCATATTTTGTTGCAGCTTTGGATTAGATTACCATTAATTCAAAAGCACACGAGTCAGACTTTCCATCAATTCCTTTTGCTTCTATCTCCAATATGTATTTGCCTAAGGGAACTTCAGGGGTAATCTGTATAGTCATAATTGCCTGGAATGTCGGTACTCGCTTTTGACCAAATGAGTAGAAGCTGGTTTTCATGGCTTCATGTTTTCGTAGAATATTCAAAGTGACAAATTTATTATAATCATTAATTTGTTCCACAGTAACCAAAGTTTCAATTTTGCTGCCTCTTCTTATAGAACCGGTCTTGCTGCTAACACTTACTCTAATAC
>CAZPUO010000053.1:3811-13074 GCA_964589745.1 uncultured Methanotrichaceae archaeon | reverse complement strand
GAAAAGATCACACCAAAGCCGTCATTCTGATCTTGTCTAAATAGCGACTTCGTACATTTAAAATATTAACGTTATTATCTATTTGTTAAGAATATGACGGAGATTTGATAATCTGCAATGCTTTAGTTAATATTTATAATAGTTTCAATCTCAATCAGTCGATCGCAGGAACAATATTAAGTACTATAAGTATCTTCAACCAATGTTAGTTTAGCATTCGGTTGAGTCTTTGGGAAGGAGCATTTTGAATGCAGCCGATGGTATTGCAGCCAGTACAGGGAACCAAAAGTGTCAGCGTCTTTCCCTACCTTCGCAAGATCGACCTCATGTCTTCTAACTCTTACATCTTCTCCAGCCCCGACCAGATTTCCCTCATCGATCCCGGCGGCCTGGAAGAACAGATCCGCTGCCTGGACACAGAGATCGCCCTTCTGCAAGAGGAGTTGCCCCGGCCCTTAGTTGTTTATCTCACCCACGTTCATATCGATCACTGGTTCCAGTTCCAACAACGGATGGATTTCCCATCGCTTCGCCAGTCCTTTCTGGCCGTGCAGGAAAGGGGAGCCGAGACTCTAGAAAAACAGGATGCTCAGATGACTCTATCCGAACTTCTGGGAAGGCCGATGAAGAATATACCTGTAGCGGTCAAGTTGCTCTGCAAAAAGGAAAAGACCCCGACAGGTTCGCATGCTCTTGACCTAGAAGGATGGAATTACGAATATGTGACCAAATTAACAGAGGTCGCTGAAGGAGTGCTGCTGCACAGCCAGATCATTTCCCTGGGCGATGGTGATTGGCTGGAGATCTATCATACACCGGGCCATAGCCCGGACAGCATCTGCCTTCGGATCGGATCGTTTCTCTTCGCAGGAGACCTCTTCTTCGCCCCCAACCCAGGCATGGCGGGTGCTTACGGATGGAGTCAGCAGGATCTCATGGAATCCATCCTGAAGATTCTCTGGGTCCTGAAAAATGAAAACATTCTCCTCTGCTTATCCGGACATGGCAGACCGGTCGATGCCCAAACGGCAAGGAACACCCTGGAGGTCATGTACTCGGATTCAGCATCATTGAAGGGCCTGGAAGAGGTAACACCGCAGTGGGCAAAGAGGACGGCTGCCTATGCCCAGGATCTTATGATCGAGCTAGAGAGAATCTTCACCATCATCGCTGGCCGGCTGGCCTACATCGCCTACATGCTCTCCGAGCTGGAAGAGGAATCGGAAGCGAAAGAGCTGGAGCTGCTTCTGGATTCACGGGTTCTGGACGAGCTGTTCTCCGGCTTTCGCAGCTTCGCAGGCCAGCTTCGATCCGGAAAAAAGCTAGACTGGGAGCTGGTGCACAAAGCCGGGCAGGTTGTAGGAAAGCTGGATGGGCTCTTCGAGAAGAAGAAGCTCGGCTCGGTCCTGGATCAGTCTCTCTTGAGCAGAGCAGGCAGGCTGCTATCCGACTACTCCGTCACCTACCGGGGCTTTCGTCCTCCTTACTACGTCTCTTACGTGAACGTCAACAGTCTCATCGGGGAAATCCTGGAGCAGGTGAAGCACCAGCCCTATGATGAGGAAGCAATCCTTCTGGCAGAAAGCCAAGAGGATTACTGGAAGGCTCTGAAAGAGCGTATCGCCCACGTAAACCTGTTCGAGGATGTTGATCTCATCTTTCGGCCAGGCCCTGGAACAATTTTTGCGCGCATGGACCGAGATCGTTTCAGGGATATCCTGATTGATATCTTGGAGAGGTTCGCAGGGGCAGGATTGAGACCCTTTATAATCTCAACTGCGCAAAATGATGAGTGGACGCTGGTGCGCATTGCCGGAGATGGATCAGCCACTCACCATCCCTTGAGCCAGTCCGCCAGGTTCTTTGAACGCAGCCTGGCTCTCTGTGGAGGACTTCTGGAGATCTCAAATGAAACAGGCGAACCGTCGGTGGAAATTGAGCTGTCCGCTTTGAGCGAAGAATGGGCCGGCTAGGCATATTTTGGATTTCACCAATTTTTGCTCTCCCTTTTGCGGATTTGCAAGATTCTTCAACTTCCGGCGGGTTTCACGTCGGTAGGGTTCATATATCTCGCCGAATGTAATATATTATTTATCAGGATGTGACGGCATGCCAAACGACAACATCAGGACAAAGAGCGGCAATATGTCTCCGGAGCTCCAGGCAAAGGTTGACGCGCTTCTCGAAGAGTTCATGGCCGTGGTAGATGCCATGACTGAGAGCCGCCACCTGCAGAAAGGGATCGCCCGGAGCCAGTTGCCGAGAAGCATGGTGGTTGTCCTGGACAAAGCAACGCTCTCTATTTTGGCCCAAATCCGCTCGGAAAACAGATTTGCCAGCTATTTTTATAATCCAAATATCACCCTTACGCCCCAGCGTGCCGTTAACAGCGCGCAGTGGGAGTTCGGCCTCGACGACCCTTATATCATTCAGTTCCCGGGAAGTATGCTGGACCAGAGCACCGAGCAGCGGCATTCGGGTCTGGAAAAGATCGCAGCTGAGCACATCGACTCTGAGTTCGAGCGGTTTGTGGGACTGCTCAGCCTTATGCGCACCAGGCCCATATTCGGGCAGGCAACGCTTGCGGTGGATGCCAAATCCGTTTTCCTGCTCATGCCCCAGGATGAGGCTCTTAAAAAAAGCGGCGAAGCCATTCTGGAGGCGATACAGGCCCGCGACCTGGCAGCAAATGAGGCCGGGGACATTAGAAACGGGAAATCCGCCGTCCACGAAATGTGGTTTTCTATCAACCGGGCGGCGATAGTCATCGCAGACTTGACCGGGGCCGATGCCGGAGTCATGTACGGGTTGGGCATCGCCCATACCCTGGGGAAGGAGACCATCCTGATCTATCCACAAGGCTCAAGATACCTGAGGGACATTCCCAGGACCCATAGAATCGAATACGAGTATAGCAATGCGGGCATGACAAGGCTAAAAGAGCAGCTTTCGGAGATGCTGCAATCGATGCTGCAGCCGGTTGCCGGAGATTGATGGGATATTTCGCCCCATCCAGAGGCCTATAATGTTATATACGTCCTGCAGTTATACGAATTTCCGACTCCGAACTCAGGTCTACTAGCTTCACTCGACCCAGGAGGGGAAAAGAGTTTGAAAAAGATAAGGTTGGCAGTCGCAGGCTTGGGAAACTGCGCAAGCTCTCTGATTCAGGGAATTGAATATTATAAACACGTTGATGAAAAAGAATGCATCGGACTGATGCATTATGAGATCGGCGGTTACAGAGCTGGCGATATAGACGTCGTGGCTGCCTTTGATATAGATGCGCGAAAGGTGGGCAGAGATGTCAGCCAGGCCATCTTTGCGATGCCCAACTGCACAAAGGTCTTCTATCCGGATGTTCCTCTCAAAGGAGTCGAGGTTAAGATGGGGCCGGTTTTGGATGGTGTTGCGCCCCATATGATGAACTATCCTGAGGACAAGAGGTTCGTAGTTGCGAACGTCGAGCCGTGTGATGTCAGAAGAGAGCTAGAGGATTCCGGTGCCGATGTTCTGGTGAATTATATGCCGGTCGGCTCAGAGCGGGCAGCGCGCTTTTATGCACAATCAGCTCTCGATGCGAGCGTTGGCTTCGTCAACTGCATGCCTGTATTCATCGCATCTGATCCCGAGTGGGCTAGGAAGTTCCAGGTGAAGGGTGTTCCCATAGTGGGAGATGACATAAAGTCGCAGATCGGGGCCACTATTGTGCACAGGGCCCTCACCCAGCTCTTTAAGGACAGAGCCTGTGTCATGGATAGGACCTACCAGCTCAATATCGGAGGAAACACGGACTTCCTGAATATGCTCAATCGCGAGAGGCTCAAATCCAAGAAAATATCCAAGACAGAGGCCGTGCAGTCCATCCTGGACGCGCCTTTAGCCGAAGATGATATTCACATCGGCCCCTCGGACTATGTTCCATGGCAGAAGGATAACAAAGTCTGCTTCCTCAGGATGGAGGGCAGGATCTTCGGAGATGTGCCCATAAACCTGGAGCTGCGACTCTCCGTGGAGGACTCACCCAATAGCGGAGGAAGCTCCATCGATGCCATCAGGATTTGCAAGCTGGCCATGGACAGAAAAGTGGCTGGGCCTCTGCTGGCCATTTCAGCCTACACCATGAAGCATCCGCCGACGCAATATCCGGATGAAGTGGCAAAGGAGATGGTGGACCGGTTCATCCGGGGCGAAGCGATCAAGCCGGAGGGGAGAATTCCTTCCAAACAGCAGGTGGCGACTGTAAGATAAAATCTAGAGCGATGTTATCATCTGACCCAAGGAAGGTATCATGAACGACTTTCAGGGGCCTGAAATCGCCTCGATGTTCTTTTATTTTTAAACGAATACCCCGCTGCTTGCAGCGGGGATGAAGGGCATCCGTATCCAACTTAGGGATAGATCAGCTAACATGGTCCGATCTTAATGCGGCGGCGCCTCGGATGCCCCGTAGCTTGCTGCGGGGTGCGCCGCCGCCGTTTCACTTTGTCCTAAGCGTTTCAGATGCAGAGCTGTCAGGTCGACGTAGCTTTCATAGGTCCCTGCCATGTGCCCTTTTTGTTACGACGAGAGAAACCGGATCTAACCTAATAGGAACGCGGACCCGAGAGAGTTCCATGAGGAACCCTCGTTCCTCAAGAATCGGGGCTCCTGCTGCGACCAAGGCACCTTCACCGATGATGCATTCGCTTAGCACTGTGGCACCGAATCCCGAACAGGGCATCATCTTCGTCTTGATGCATGCACAATCGTCCTGTGTGCCCCAGAGTTACCCAAAAGAAAAAAGCCAAGGGCTCACCGGCCTGATTGCCAATGCCGGATGAATCTCGATAATCCCTTGCGAAGATCCGAGGTCCTAAAGCTCTTCCAGCTTCTCGACCCCAGTCTTCTTAACCTTGGGCTTCCAAATCTTGTCAGGCATCCAGGCAGGTGCTCCTTTGGGCTTCTTTACTTGAACCCTCTCTCCTACGAAAATGTGCACCTTCTTCGTGCCACGCTCCCTGAGCCTGATATCCGTGTGGCCCCTATTGGCTGCCTTCAAGGCTGCCTGTCTTGGTTGCTTTCCGGTGAAGACGCCAATCTCATTGCCCTTCTTATCTCTCAGGGCGAAATTTCTTGTCTCAGCCATTAAATTCCCTCCGTGCTTGCAGACAAAACGCTATTTTATTTGATTCAATGTAATGCCAAATACCATTATATTAATTTTATCCAGATGGCAAGGAAAACGAGAGGATTTTTATTATTACTAGCTAGTCATATACAACTGTTCGAGAACTAAAAAGAAGGATTAATTATCTGCAAATATCCTCCTGAGGAGCCATACGGATGATCCCTCAAAAGACACTAAAGTGTGGCCTTTTACTGGCAGCAGCACGCGATATTAGTGGACAAAGGGCTGATTGAAATTTGACAAAATAGCAGTTCCATGCCCTACCTTAACGAGCGCATGAACCAGAAGGATTTTGCAGAAAGTAGCATCGCGAGAAAAGGGAGGGCAAAAGGCTATCTCGACTCTCGATATTACACAAACCTGGCTCTTCGCCGTTGGGAACGAGTTCGTACCCCTTTCCGTTCAGGAGCCGTTTTTTTGGAACCATATCAAAATCTGTGTGTGGCCAAGGAAGAGGACTAAGTCGTTGGAATCCACGAGGCGGCCTTCATAGCTCATTATGAGGCTCCTCAACTCCCAAATTCTCCGCAAACTCGATGCCGTATTCAAGAGATCTTTCAGCCTTCCAATAGCGGTTTATTTTGTTCTCTAGCCGAAGGATCGCCGGATATGACCTTTGACCGATATTGGGTGGAACCTATTCAATTCACCTGGTCCAAAGTACACTCTTGAGGGTCTTTATCATCCCTTGTGCGCAGAAATACCGGTGCCCGAAGGCGACCATCCTCCGTCACCTCCATGGCTGCCACCTGCACGACCAGGTTCGGTTCTACCCATTTTACTCCTTTCGTGGGAGGCGGATCGAAGAAGGGGGATTCCGAGGTAGGTTTAAGCTCTCTGACTATCTGCTGCAGCTCTTTCTCGGAGAAGCCGGATCCGACTCGACCGACATAAACCAAACGGTTCGAGCTGTAAGCTCCCATGAGCAAGCCTCCGAAGTAAGGCTCTCGATTTCCCTTTCCCGGAATATAGCCGCCTATCACCAGGTCCAGCTTGAGACCCTTCTTGATCTTTATCCAGTCCGGGCTGCGAACGCCGGGCTGGTAGAAAGAATCCAAGCGCTTGGCCACCACTCCCTCGATGCCCATCTTCAGGGCTGCCTGGAAGTAATCCTCGCCTTTTTCTGGAAAAGAATCGGCTATGGTTACCGCCTCGCTCTCCTGCAGCACTTCCCGCAAAATTCTCTTTCTCTCGCCAAGCGGCCGGTCCATCACACTTTCTCCTGCAGCATAAAGGATATCAAAGACCATGTAGCTCGCTGGCAGGGCTTTGGAGAGATATTCTATCCTAAGTCTCTCGCTCTGGTGATCTCGCTCTGCAAGAGACGCAAAATCCGGCCGGTCGTTCAAGAAGACGGCGATCTCTCCATCCAGGATGCAAAGTGAGGCATTCTCTGCCAAAGCCTTTTCGATTTCAGGGTAGCGATAGGTGATATTCACCAACCTTCTGTTTTGTAGCAACACCCCATTCATGAGTGAAGCTACGCAGCGAGTACCGTCGATCTTGGGCTCGAAGATCCAGCCTTCCGAGTTGAAAGGCTGTCCAGAGACGGCCAGCATGGGCTTAATGGGATTCATCTTCGATGGACTTCCTTTGGAGGCGCAATGGTATATTTATGAGCTGATTCTTTACTTATTCCTTTTTCTTTTCCTTCAATCCATTTCTAAAGATCATTTCATGGACTCGGCAGTCATCCGCAGGGCTTCCATGAGGTTCTTGGCTGCAGGCTTGGCCTTCTTCTTCTCCGGGGCTACCACGATACCCTCCATCTTGGACCTGACCAGGGCCTCGATTCTCTCCCGGTATTCATCTTTGTAGGCGGCGAAGTCGAGGTCTCCAGTGAGACCTTTCACAATCTCATTGGCCAGTTCAAGCTCTTTTTCTCCAGGTTCAGGAAGCTCTTTCAATGCTTCGATGGACTCAGGGTCCAAGACCTCATCAGGATACCTCAGAGTGGTGGCCACGATCGCCTTCCGGTAATAGTGAACCAGGACAACCCTCTCTCGCGAATGGATGGTGATCCTGCCGATGGCAGCCTTTCCTGTTTTTTCCATAACGCCCCTCAAAAGGGAGTAAGCCTCCTCAGATCTGTCTGGCAGCAGCAGATAGGTCCTGTCGAAGTAATGAGGATCGACCTGAAAGAAGTTCACGAAGCGATCCAGCTCTATGACGTTCCTGGACGCTGGCTTGGCGCTATCTACCTCCTTCTTTTCCAGAACGATGTACTTGTTCCGGCCCAGAGGATATCCGTAGACGATATCCGCCAGGGAGACCTCATCTCCCTCCTGACAGAAGCGCTTGTAGGAGATGGGGGTCTTGCAGCTCCGGTGGAGCATGCGGAAGCTGATGCGCTTGTCTTTAGTTATGGACACAGCCTTGACCGGGATGTTCACCAGGCCAATCCTCAGGTTGCCGGACCAGATCGACCTGGTTGGGGCACCCTCTGGCGGTTCCTCTTTGGGCGGGCCCTCGTCGGGCTTTTCCTTTGCCAGCTGCACGACATCAGCCATGTTTATTACTATGCGCGGAATCTACTAATGTTTTTGCACAGGCTTTGGGGTTGTACAAGAGATTTTTCCGCAATCGCCCGCAAAAATGATAAGCAGCCCAGCCAATTCATTATGTGATGAAGCCTCTTGCCGGATGGGACGGCCCCGCATTCCTGTGTGAGAGAGTCTATCGCTACTCTAAACATTTCCTGGATAAGACTCTACATCGATGTCGAGGGTCCCGATTTTTACGGCGGCACCACCGGGGCTTGCACGAAACTTCGAGGTCGACCGGGAGAGTGGCCGGTGGAAACGCTTCGAGACCGATCTGGCAAAGACCCCTCAAGGTGAACTGATTCTGAGACTGAGAGGAGGAACTACCTGGGATGTGGTCTACGATCGGATTGCGAAAGGCGTGGCCATCGAGGAGAAAATAGAGACCATCGAAGATCTGGCGGCCTATCTGGAGAAGTGCTTTGCCTGAAAACTGCTAGCCGGCTCGGCCATTTCGAAAGCTCAATTCAGCCATCGCCAAAGTTTAAGGAAAAATCTAACAATACCGTCATCCTATCTTTTCTTGGACATGGATCGTTGCGATGTCGCCGTCATCGGCGCCGGGCCGGCGGGCTCCATGGCTGCCAAGTATGCAGCCAGATCCGGCGCCAGGGTAATTCTTCTGGAGGAGCACTCAAACGTGGGATGGCCGGTGGAGTGCGCCGGGCTGCTGGGCTCAAAAGCCATGCAGGAGTCGGAGCTGGCCAGGGGCACCATCATCTCTCGGGGCATAAAGGGTGCTGCAGTTTATTCTCCCGGCGGATTTCGCCTGGACTTCAAGGCCGAATCCTGCAAAGCATGGGTTGTGGACAGGAGGCACTTTGACCGGGCGCTGTCCCTGGATGCTCTGCGGGAGGGCGCGGAGCTGAGGCTGCGCTCATCGGTCCGAAGGGTGAGACGAGAAGAAGGCGGATGCGTCCTGGCCCTTGCGGACGGCGAGGAGATCCGGGCGAAGGTGGTGATATCCGCGGAGGGCGTAAGAGCAAGATTGGCACGCCAGGCTGGCATTGGGCCCTCGCAGATGATTCTCTCCGGGGCACAGGTGGAAGCACCCTTTGCCGTGGAAGACCCAGAGAAGGTGGAGGTGCACCTGGGCGAAGCTCCGGGTCTCTTCGCCTGGGTCATTCCCTGCGGGGAAGACCGGGCCAGGATCGGTCTCTGCACTCGCGAGAGGGGCTGCGACCTTTTGCGGGCTTTTCTGCAAAAGGATTTGATCAGAAAAAGGATGATGGGATCGGCTGTTGCCCTGACCATCGGTGGCCTGCCACTGGGGCCACCCGCCAGCACTGTTGCGGACGGTTTTATGGCCGTGGGCGACGCGGCAGGCCAGGTCAAGCCCACCTCCGGAGGTGGGATCTATCCGGGGCTGGTCGCGGCCAAGATCGCCGGAAGCGTGGCTGCGGCGGCTGCTCTGGAGGGCGATCGCTCCGCGAAGCGGCTAGCCGAGTACGACCGAGCGTGGCGAGCCGTCCTGGGACGCGAGCTGGAGACCGGTATGAGGGTCAACCATCTTCTGAACAGGATGAGCCCTGCCGAGCTGGATGAAGTGG
>CAZPUO010000053.1:0-3711 GCA_964589745.1 uncultured Methanotrichaceae archaeon | reverse complement strand
ATGAGGGTCAACCATCTTCTGAACAGGATGAGCCCTGCCGAGCTGGATGAAGTGGTTTGCTATCTTGGCAAAAAACCCAGGCTCCTGAGAGCGATTGAGGAGCACGGAGATATCGACCGACCTAGCCGTCTCCTGGCCAGGATGCTACCGCTCTTAGACTGGGATGCCATCAGACTGGCAATGCTTTTGCGCCGCGCTCTAAGCTAAAGAGCCTCCAACCGACTGTTGCCCATCTCGTCCTCCACCACCTGCAGGGTGTTATCGAACTGCCCCTGCACATCGCTGATATGGCTGATGGCGATGATTTGAGGGAAACGCTCCTCCAGGCTGCGCAGCATCTGAATCATCTTCTCCCTGTGCTCCAGATCCTGGCTGCCGAAGACCTCGTCCATGATGAGAAAGGAATAGCTCTCCCCATCGGGGCCAAAGCGCATCAGATATTCGCTGATGGCCACGCGCACCGATACCGCGATCATATCGATCTCGCCTCCGGAGTAGCGAGAGATGGGGTAGTACTCGCCTCCATCTTCCACCAGGATGTTGAAATCATCATCGATCTTGAGGAGGCTGTACTTGCCTGAGACCTCCTCCAGGATCTCGCCTGCTGTTCTGGCAATCTCGTTCTTCACCCTGATGAGCACCTGATCCATGAACATGTTGACGAGGCCTCTGGCTGTGTCCACTACCTCCAACCTTCGACTCACCTCGCCAAGGGCCTTCTCATGCTCTTTCTTTCGTCTGGACAAAAACTGCAGACGCTCAAGGCCGCTCTTCAGGATGCCGAGCCTGATTTTCTTTTCAGAGACATCTTTTCGTGCCTTCTCCTGTTCAGTCTCCGCCCCAGCCAGCCTCTGCCTGGCAGCCTCGTGCGCCTCAGAGCTGTATCCCAAGGCTTTCAGCTGCTCTTCTGCCGCAGCGAGGTCCTTTTCCAAAGTCGTCAGATCTGCGACAGCCTCCGCGAGCCGCCTTCGTATATCTGGCTCGGTCGCAAGCCTGAGCCTGATCTTTTGCGCCGCCTCCTCTGCATGGGCCAGGGCCTTGCGCTCTTTTTGCAAAGCATCATGCTCCGAAGGATCAAAGCCCAGAGCCTCAAGAGATCTCCGCTGCTCCTGAAGAGCCTGGACGAGCCGGTTCAGCTCGCGCTGTTGCGTAGAGCTCTTTTCCTCCAGGGCAGGAATCTCCAGAACCCGATCTCGCAAAAGCAGGAAACGGTCGTGCAGTGGCACGAGCTTTGCCAGCCGCTTTTTGGCATCCGTGTAATTCGACTCGGCATAGCACAATGCCCGAATCTGTGCATCGAGATCTCGGCACCGCCCTTCATGATCATTCTTCTCCTTTTCCAGGGCCACCTTCTCGATTTCCAGGCGGGGCAGATTCGCCAGCCGCACAGCAAGGGTGCTGTACTCCTCGACCAGGGGAGCTAGGTTCCTCAGGGAGTCTTCGATCTGCAGCAGCCTTTGCGGGTCGAAGCTCACCTCCCCCAGCAACTCAATCCTGCGAAAGATATCTGCCAGCTCCGACTCTACTTCCGAGATCTGGCTTCCCAGGCGGCTGAGGTCGGATTGCAATGCGGAGCGCAGGCTTTTTTTGGCGTTCAGGTCGTCGAAGGCCTTCTTGAGGCTGCTCCTTGACCTGGCAGCGCCATCTATCTTCTCCATCTGGGCCTTCATCCTGGCCTGGAGGTCGGCGATCTCCTTCTCTGCTTGTGCAGCCGCTTGCTCGTACTTTTTCATGAGCAGATCACGCTGGCCCTCCAGGGGCCTCTCGCAGGTGGGGCAGATTCCTTTGGCCCCCAGAGCCCCGACTTTTTTCAAGTTGGCTTGGGTACCTGACCATGCCAGCTCCTGCACCTTCAGCTCTCCCCTTCGATCTGCCAGGCTGACGTTCAGATCGCTGACGAGCCGGTCCAGCTCCAAATCCTGGTCGCGAAGCTTCGCCTCCTGGCGGTCGAGGTCGACGAGGTCATTCAGCTCACGACGAGCCGCGGTCTCCTCGCCCTCCAGCCTGGCTTTGCGGCCTTGTAGAGTATCCTTCTGGGAGGAGAGACCTTCCAGCTCCCTCTGCCTTTCCCGCTGTCTTCCCATATCCGCCAGCTCTCTCTCCAGCATCATCGCCTCCTCTTTGCGTGGGAGAATCGCCTCCATCCGGACCCTGGCCTTGAGGAGATCTTGGATGGCTGCCTCAGTCCTGATGAGGTTGGCGCTCATTGCGCTCAGACGAACCGCCTCCTCCTTCAAGCTGGCCTGGAGCACGGCGTATCTATCTCTCTGGTCTTCCAGGCTGTGCAAGAGTGCCTGCACCTCTCCGTGCTCTTTTTCCTTGACCTTCAGCTCCACCAGTTGAGCTTCGTCTTTATGCAGCGACAAAAGCCTCCTTTCATTCTCCTGGAGCGCTTTCCTTTCGCTTTCCAGGCTGGCCGTGACGGCGGCCAAGTGGCGGGAGATCTCCTCGTGCTCCTTCCTTTTCGGCTCCAGAGTCTCCAGGCTTGACGATATCGCATCCAGCCGCTCAAGCTGCGGCTCAAGGTCCGAAAGCTGCCTCCTCGAGAACGAAACCTCCTCAAGCCGCCGCTCCTCAGCTTTTATGATCTCGCTCTTCTCTATGTTCTGCAGCTCCAACCTGGACCGCTTTTCTGCCAGAAGCTCGTAAGAGCGCATCTTCTCGGCCTGGGCATTCAGTTCCTGCTTCCGCTTCTCTCTGGCCTCGGCCAGCGCAAACTCCACGCGCTGCGCCTCCTGCAGCTCTCTTTCAGCCAGCAGGATGCCTCCAGCCGCCTCCTCCATCCCTGCCTCCACGTCCCCTATTTCTGCCAGAGCGCCTGCTAGCCTGTTTTTTTGCTCCTCCAGAAAGCTTCGGTCGGATTTGATCCGCTCTACGGCATTCTCCTTGATGTCGTCCAGGCCCAGAAGCTTCAGCAGATACTCCCTCTTTCCCGTCCCGCCCTCCTTGAGCAGGTTGTCCAGGTCTTTCTGCCGGGCATAGAAGGTCTTCATGAAGTCCTGGTAGCTTATTTTCAGGATCGCCTCCAGCCTCTGGTCCACCTCTTTTGAGCCCGCCGCTATCCTCTGCCCGTCCAGCAGAAGAAAGGCTTCTGGCATCAGGCTCTTTCCCTTCATGGCCCGGTAGATGATCAATTCCTGCTTGCCGAAGGAAAGGCTGAGCCTGATCTCCACCGGGTCGGAGTCTCCGGCGCGAGTGTTGCGGATGTAGTCCCTTTTTATGCCCGAGGCCCGGTTACCGTAAAGAGCCCAGGCGATGGCCTCCACTATGGTGCTCTTCCCTGCGCCATTGCCGCCCACGATGCCGGTGAGCCCATCCTGGAACTCCACCTCGGCGCGGCGAAACTTCTTGAAGTTGCGCATGATCAGCTTATTGAGATGCATCCATAGCCTCTCGATCTCTTGCCAACGCTGCTTTTTTCATAAGCTCCGATCCGTAGGCCACTACTTCGTCCTTTATCGCTTTGGGTATCAGCTCTTGGGAAGCCTCTTCTTCCATGAACCTGGCAAACTCCTCGTGCAGCCTCAACCTGTCCACCGGCCGCTCGATCCGCTCTTGATCATCAAGAAACTCTGGCTTGATCTTGAAGTAGAGAGCTGCCGAGCCCAGCCGGTTGAGCCTGCCCTGGTCAATGCTCCTGTAGGCTGCCCGGTTCACATTCATGAGGGTGATCCGGACCATTCTATCCTGGATCTCATCCTCGTGGCAGAG
>CAZPUO010000052.1:0-13100 GCA_964589745.1 uncultured Methanotrichaceae archaeon | reverse complement strand
TTTCGGATGTGATGGCATCAGGATGTCCAATTATTAAAAGATTCAGACAGGAAATAGCACAATTAATTATTAATGTGGTGCAATTATATTTTCGATCTTTTGCACAGATGGAATCCATGGAAAACGATTCAGTGATTGAAGGCATAGGTCTCACATACAATACTTTTTTCTAAATATTCTCGGGGCAGCATCTGATGTGGGTAACATACACATCAAAAAGCAATCGCCTTGTGTCCCTTGACTCTGCAATTCACGGCGTTTACGCTTCATTTTCAATAATGTCTTTCAACATCTTTTCATTCTGCTAGTTTGTTCGTCCTTGACGTTGAGACAATTTCTCAAATCTTTAATTGTGTAATCTCATATAGTAAAAGCATCTAGAAATTTATTTTCTAATTTTAGTTAATGATTTATGATCTGATGTCATTATCGAATAAAAATTTAAATGAAAGTAGATATTTATTTTTTGGGTTTTGAAACCGCCAGGCTTTGGAACGAAGACGATTGAATTTTGTTTGAAAAAATTAGATGATAATGCTAAAATGAAAAAAAGATTGCATGAAACGGAGCTGAACGTTGAAAAAGAAAACGCAATTTAATCTGATATTGAAGTGTTCCAAAAAAAATGGAGGATAGATCACGATTGATATTGAAGCCTCTCCGGAGTCCCAATTCAATTGAAGATCTAAAGGATGAAAATGCGAAACGTACTATTTATTTTTTTTCAAACATCGATAACCCTTTTTCCTTCCCGGATACATCTGTAGCTTCTTCTTGGTCTGGCTCGCGCCCGTGGACCACTTGATCTTGGACTCCGGAAGCTCGAAGCGAGCTATCACGGGGGCATGATCAGACTCCGGGTAGAAGATCTTTGGGGCGAAGACAATGGACTCGTCGTGCAAAAGTTCGTTGTGCACCTCTGAGCCCTTGAAGTAGGCGAGCAATGTTCGTGAGACCAGGATGTGGTCAAGCATCTTGCCCTTGCCGTTGTGCAAGAGCGAATATCGAGCTGGCTCGGGGATGTTTCTCTCCGTGGGCACCATAACTCTCATGGCCAGATCCATATTTCCCGTGTTTTCAACATCGCCCCGGATGGCCTCCAGAGCGACCTCATCGAACTCCTCATTGAAATCACCACAGACGGCGATAAGGGCGCAGGGGTCCTCATCGAAGAGCTTATCGATGAGCATCCTGGTCTCCAGAGCTTGCCCGATGCGCTTCATGGAGGAGATGAAAACGCCCTCGGCCCAGCCTGAGGCGGTCTTCCAGGTTCTTTCGTTCAATTTATGCCCCTGGATGTTGGTTGGCCGCCGGCTCTTGAGATGCAGGTTGATCACGTCCGCCGTCATATTATTGGGCAGCTGCACCTTGGCATGCAGAATAGGCCTCTCCCAGGAGATCTCCCTGGCTTCATGCTCCTCCGGCTGGGCTGTGACTTTCTGATAGCGTGGCGAAGGCGCATAATCGTGCATGTACTGATGATGCTCCACGATCTCGTAGCGGCTGAGGATGACGAGGTTATGATTTTCGAATACCTCTCCAGTGGTCCCATCAAGGCTCGGAACCCTGCTGTAGCCTTCGTAAGGCGTGCACTCCAGCAACCGATTCATGGCATCAAGGCGCATCTTGCCGCCGTGCTCGTGCTGGCCGCAAACCTCCTGGAGACAGATGATGTCCGCATCGAGTCGAACGAGTTGGGGGCGCAGGATGGGAATGCGCTCCTCCAGGCATGGCCTCCTGTCGCGCCGGTCATCCAGGTTCATGAGATTAAAGGTGGCTACACGAAGCTTTATGGGCATGGATCTTCTCCTTCGTATGGTCTTTCTTCAAAGATATATATGGGCCTTTATTCTTGCGGTTAATTGAAAATGCGCCGATCGGGGCAGATTGAGGTGGCAATGATTGCCGCTGGTTTCAAGGCCACTATTCCAGCTCTTGGGCGAGCACCAGCCTGATTTCATCTCCATTGTTGCCTAGCGTAGTCCAGTAAACGCCTTTTCTCACAAATTTTTTATGGTCCCGATCAAAGAACTCGTAAGTGCCGTAGCCAGTTCTCTCCTGCTCCATCCTTTTTCCTAATTCCTGAAGCTCAGGAAATTGCCAAAACATAGGATCAGAGAGCGCCACGCCAATATAGGTGGAATTCATATCATAGAGCACCCTTCCATCTGCTGCCCTCATAATCCAGAACTCAGCTTTTTCTTCCGGCTGGCGAGGAATGAGGATAGACCCGAAAAACTTCGTGGAGTTGATCAGAACACCTGCCTCCCCTATGAATTGTCCCTTTTCGTCGAACACTGGATCTGAGACCAATAGGGCATAAAATCCCTCCAAGGTCTTTATCATCGCGAAGCCTGCAGGATTCTTGGATTCAGTTACTTTCTTAAACTGTTCTTGGTAGCCGACATTGGATCCTTTGACATAATGAAACTCCTCTGGCTCAATTTCCAGGATAGTACCATTGGTACTAATAGTAGCGAAATCGATTATATTGGGATTGGTGCGGGTAAGATCTCTGAGAATTTGCGAAGCCTTAGAACCCTCAAGTCCGGTCCGGCTCAAGGCAAGGCAGGCCTCACTCAGCGACTGGTCCATTTGGCTCAGATTTGCGTTCAAAGCGTCAGCCGCTTGAATATAAGACCACATCAGCTGACAGTCTCCTGAGCCTTGGGCCGATGTAGAATTGATCTGTGTGCAGAAGCCGGGAATGCTGCATAAAAACAGGATTCCCAAGATTATGCCTGTGACAAATGCCATTTGTCTTTGATTGTTCTTCATTTTTCCAGATCTCCATTGCGGTCTGATTGGCCAATCAATTTGGCCTCATCTGCTCTCTCTATCTGTGCAGGAAGGATAATGTAAGTCACGATACCGGTCAAAATCATCACCGCCGCTCCTGCAATCATGGCTTCCTTCATGCCAGAGATGAAGGCATCGTCCACGTAGACGATAAATCGTTCCTGGACATGGGGAAAGGGGATGTAGGTAGCAAATTGATGAGCACCCTCGATGCCACTGCTTATGGTTTCGTAAATATTCGATGGCAAAATTTGCAGGATAGTAAGGTCATTGAGGCGTGCCAGAAATGTATGGTTCAAAATGGTCCCGAGCACTGCCACGCCGAGCGCACCGCCCAGTTCTCGCGTGGTGTCGTTCATGGCTGAACCCACACCCGCCTTGGAGATGGGAACTGCGCCCATCACCGAGTCGGTGGCCGGTCCGGTGGCCGTTCCCGTACCGATTCCGATTATGGCCATTCCCATCAGAAGTGTGGTATATGTTGTATCGACGCCTGAGGTAGCGGCCATGATGAGAAGGCCAACAGCTGAGATGATCAGAGAGCCAGCTACTACAATCTTGATTCCCAATCGCTCTGCGGCCTTGGCAGACAGCGCTGATGTTATTACCACAATCAGTGCCAGTGGTAGGAGTGCCAGGCCCGCATTAAAAGCGGAATATCCCAGTACCGTCTGGAGGTACTGGCTGAGAAAGAAGCTACATCCGAATAGAGCAAACATATCCATGGTAAGGGCCAAATTGGCACCTGAAAACGATTTGTTCTTGAAAAGGTATAACGGTAGCATGGCATTTTTAGCGTGGCATTCCCAGAGGCCGAAGGCCGCCAAAAAGATCATTGCCAGCCCCAAAGAAATCAGGATATTGGGATCCGTCCAGCCTTTTACTCCTGCCTGGATGATGCCGTACAGCAGGGCAACCAGACCGATGATGGAGAGCACTACTCCCGGTAGGTCCGCAGGGGGCGCTTGTTCATCCTTTGAATTGCCAACGTAAATGAAACTGCCAGCAAACGCGGCTGCGATCACAGGTATATTCGCGAAGAAGATCGAATTCCACGAATAATGCACCAACAGCCATCCGCCCAGCAGGGGACCGATGCCAATGCCCAGGCCAAAGGTGGCCGCCCAAAGGGCTATCGCCTGGGAGCGCTCTTTGGAGTCGCCAAAAGTCGCCGACAGAATGGAAAGGGTGGCGGGCATGATGATCGCTCCTGCAATGCCCATGAAACCGCGCAGGAGGACCAAGAGAAAGACAGATTTGATTAGTCCGGCCAGTAGCGAGCCAAGGGCAAACAAGGCTAATCCCACCAGCAGGAAGCTCTTCCGGCCATAACGATCTCCGAGCGATCCCATGGTAAGCAGCAAGGCGGCAAAGACTAGGATGTAGGCATCGATCAACCACTGCAGCTGGCTGGAGGTGGCATGCAGATCTCTGGCTATGGTAGGCAGGGCGACATTTAGAATATTATTATTGAGGCTGAGGACCAGAAGAGAGACACACAAGAACGTCAAGGAGATCCAGCGTTGACCGCAGGCCTTCTGTGCAAAAGGTCCCATGGCCAGCCCGTATGCGTGGTAAGTGTGATAAACTTTCTCTTTTATTTGATAATATTTTTTTGTTGATATGATCTTGAATACAGAAAATACGGCGAAGAAATGCAAGTGCATCAGATGAATAATTCTAGCATATCAGTCTCGGGTGATATTAGCTTAAAGTTTCAGTTCGATGCATTCAATGTAGTTTCAACCTACCTCTCAAGAGCCTCTTTCTTTCATGTGATGCAAGCGTCATTCTTCCCTGGACAGCAGCCGGCTGGGCTTCCCCGCCTGGACCTGGAGGGGATCGACTGCACCTGGCGGCACGGAATACCCGAAGTCTCCATTGGGATCGTAGTATCGATCTCCAGGCTTAAGCGTAAAGATCCTTCTGCAAAAGCCTTTCTCGGGGTCTTTGACAGCACTCTTTTTCAATACTGAATAGCCGATAAGCGTCTCGCCTTCTGGTGCTTTTATCGGTCCGGTTCTGATGCCGGATTTCTGGCAGCTCTCCCGCACGTAGCCCATCTTCGCTAAAGACTCGCGATCCTTTAGCCATATTATTCTATCTTCTCCCTCATAAGACGGGCTCATGTCATTTCAACCTTTTTTGCAATTAATTCGTTATTCATACAATCTCAATGGTGAAGGTCCGTTTGCATTACTCAGCTTCGATCTTTAAGAAGATCCCTCTGATCAAGCATGCTGAGGCTGGCCTGGAACGACCTGGCCACAAGAGGATTTGCCATCGCTTTCGGCAGCCTCAGATCTTCCAGAACCCACTTGCAAAGCTCCATGGAACCAAGACTTGCATCAGAATCCGCCACCTTGATAACTGCATCGTGAATACGCAATAAGTAGTCGAGGCCGCTATCCATAATGCGATAGGCCTCCATGCCCATCCTCGGTTCGTCCCATGCCGAAAGCAGAACCTTGATCCCCTGGATGGATTTCAACCTCTGGATGGATCTGGCAGAGGCCCGGATATCCTCGTAGATCGGCATGCTCCCAGCGGTGGGAATGGCATCGGCAGAGAAGAGGGCCCCCTCCTCTGGCAGCCATAGGGAAATGGAGCCTGGAGAGTGACCTGGGGTGTGAATCACCTGCATATCAAGGCCATCGCCCAGATCCAGAACATCTCCGTCCTTGAGAATAAGGTCGACAGGGATAGAGCCCTCCACCAGAGACTTAAAGCCTGGAACAGGGCGCTCCGCCTCCTGAAGATCCACATCTTCTATCCAGGCCTTCTCGGCAGCATGCGCCGCAATGACACAGCCTGATATGTTTTTCAAGGCTTTGGCTGCCCCAATATGATCGGGATGGGCGTGGGTGAGGATGAGGAGCGAGATATCTTTTGGGCTTCTGCCTGCGTGCGTCTGATGATCCAGAATGATTTGGCTTGATGATGCCACGCCACTGTCGATCAGACAGATCTTCCTGCCGTGGATGAGGTAGATGTAAACGAATCGTGGGATCTTCAGGCCGGAGGGGTTCGTCACCTGAAAGGGTATCTTCAAGGCGTGAACATGTTCAGTGATCTGCATCCAATGCCTCCCGAGATAATTTGATCTCAAGTGAAATAAATATATTCGTCCTGCAGAAGGCCCCATTTCAACAAGTTCTAATTTCCAGATATTTATCTGTTGTCTGGGCGGAAAAGGTGAATTGAGTTAATAATATTATTATAATAAAAATGCTACTCACAGGAGCAAATCATTGATAAAATATTATCTCGACCCCCATGGTGGGTCGGGATCACAATTAACTCTTCGGGCCGCTAGACCACCCGGATTGATTCACTTAATTACCCCATGGTTGTGCTTGACTTAAACGAATAGTACGTATGGCCGGTTGACGGGTAAGTAGTCATCCCCTGGCTTTGGCCGTACGGGTATGGGTACGGATATGGTTGTGGGCCCGGGGAGGGAGTCGGATAATACCCACCAGACCCTGACCCATAGACATAGATATAGGCGTAGTTGCTCCAGCCGTTGCAGTAATACTGGAGGATGTGCCAGCCGGGAACGTCAGCAATGAACCATCTCTTGTACCAGCCGGGCTGATAGACGTAGCCCGCATATGTAGTAACGAGATTTCCATAGGGCTGAGGGTACCATTCATAGAACCAGATATTGCCTGAGCCGGAAATATCCATCCACAGCGGCAGGTTGGCAGAGAGATAGCAACCGGCGACAGTCTGGGGCGCATAGAAGATATAAAGGTTGTTGGGTGCATAGGTTCCGGTCGGAACAATCATTTGAGTGTAGGTCGGACTGGTTGCGGTAGCTGTCAACCCCTGGGGAGCTGCCGCATAGGCTGACTGCTGATTGGCCGCTATCAATCCTTGAGATCTTTCCTGCACGGGGGGAGTCTGCTGCGAAGCGGTGACCGATGGGGTCTGCAGTCCCAGGGATTCAGGGCTGGTCGGATTAGTCGGCGTGGGCGCGCCGCTGGCGGTGCCGGTGGAATACTGATTCGGCTGACCCAGGGCGCTGGCGGATAGGAGAATAAAAAGTGCTACTATTATGACAGTCCATTTCATTTGAGGACACCTCTCCAATATATTGACTCTTCATATGTAAATAGGTAACTATGTGATAACTGTGTATCCCTAACTGCAGCGATTCTTTTCGTCATTGCAGCGGCGGCCCTCAAAAAGTATCAATCCAGTGTGAACTCCTCTAGCGGTATCCAAACTTTCTTATGGATTCTTCCTACAAAGTTTATGGTATGATAGCAGTTGATTATGCCATTCACCAAATGCCATCAGTCGATATGCCGTCTCAGATCTCCAAGTTTTGGAAAAGCAAGCACTTCTCCCTGCACCTCAATTACAGGACAAAACCCGTCGATGTCCACTCTTTTGAGAAGTGGCGACATGAGATCTCGCCCCTCGGCACGATTTATGGTCACTCCCTGGCAAAGGGGATTGAAGGCCGGAAGAATGACAAGATCCTTCCCATTGACCAGCTTTTCCCCAAAAAGGAAGCAGGGCAGCCGCTCCATCTCGATCTGGATCACAGGATGCTCATGGCCCAACACCAGATTCCCGTGCTCTTCCAGAGCGGCATGCCCGTGGGCGAAGGTGTAGCCTGCCGCGTCGTACCTATCCAGAAATCCGCCTATCGAAGAGACCATGGTGTCGTGGGACCCTTGGAGCAGAATCACAGGGCACTGCTTCTCCAGAGTCTCCAGAATAGCTGCGAACTTATGCCTAACATTGCGGTCGATCCTATCGAAGGAGTGAAGAACATCCCCTGCCAGAACAAAGAGAGAGGGTTTGAACTTCTCCAAAACCGATTCCATTCGCTCTCGCAGCATTCTCTCCTCTTGCAGGGGAAAGGCCAGTCCCTGGCGGCAGAGCTCGTCCTCAAGGCCGATGTGCAGGTCTGAAGCGGCGCAGATTCCTGCCTCCCGGATGAAGATGCAGCCGTTCAGGAACCCGAACTTTTTCTCCAGCTCCATCAGGCAGTACCCTCGTTTGCGGTCTCTTCCGCAGCCTCCCTCTCAGCCCCAACCTTTGCCTCGCCTGCTCCGCTGCCCACGATCTTTTCCATGACTTTTTGATGGAACTCTTTTAGAAGCGTGAGCTTATCCTCAGTATAGACCACGTCGCTGGCACCGAGAGATGCCAGTCCGAAGGCCATGGGGCTTGGCGAGCTCTCCTTCTTCAAGACCACCTCGATCTGTCCGGATTGGATATCCCTCAAGATCTCTTTGATATTCTCCGCCTCGAACTTATCCTGGATGATTTCACGGTAGCTTTCTTTCAGCACCGCAAATCCGTCCAGCTTGCGGGCAAAGTAGATGAGCATATCCGCGCTCACCTGCTGCCGTCTCGCGCTTTTGCGCCGTCCCATGTAGCTTCTCAGGATCATGAAGGAACGTGTGGCATTGATGCGAAAGACGCTCTTCAGCAGGTTGGTATTCTCTACGGCTTTGAAGAGCAAGTCCTCACAATTCTCCTCACGGATGGACGTGAGAATCCTTCCTATATCCAACCGCTCGCTTTTGGGAACAGACAGCATGAATCCAGAGTCGGTGATGGTGATGTATACGTTGATGGCCTTCGCCCTGGAGATCTGGTAGGCCACAATTCTGGAAAATCCATCGTTGAACCTTACTCCGTAGTTGGTGAGGAAGTAGTAGATTCTCCTGCTTTTCTCGGCATCCCAGCCCTCCTCGACCACCATGCGCCAATCAGTGGGAACGGAATCCTCCCCCAGGTAGCCAATCTGGTGCAGAAAAATCTCGTAAATAGACCGGGCACTGTTCCGGTCGATGGGGTGCAGCCTCTGCAGCCAGCTGATCACCTCATCCTTATCCTGGCTATTCATCATCCAGAGCATGTCGTTCTTGAATCTGAGGACGCTCTTTCCCAGGTCGAATGAGAGGGGCAGCTTCTCCGAGACCCAAGTCGGAATGTTGGGCCGATCTAGAGTGGCATCAACGTAGATATTTCCTCCCCGGCGGTAGCAGAACCTGAAGGATCTTCCACCGATTACGAAGACGTCTCCCTTATCCAGCTTTTCCATGTACTTCTCATCCAGGCTGCCCACCCAGCCGCCCTCGCGCAAGAGCACGTCACAGGAAAACTGGTCCGGTATCATCCCGGTGTTGGTGTAATAGATCACCCGGGCGTTGCGGCCGCGCTTGCCTATTTGGCGGGTATCAGGATCGTACCAGATTTTGGCGAAGATGCGCCGCTCCTCCATTCCGGCATATCTACCAGAAAGGTAGTTGACGGCGCTCATCAGATCTTCTTCTGATAGGTCGTGGTAACAGTAGGATCTCTTCACCACGCGCCGCACGTCATCCAGGTCCCAGGTCCTCTCCAGAGCCATGCCCAGCAGGTGCTGGCAGAGAGCATCCAGGGCCTTCCTTGGGATGTGAATCCTGTCCACAAAGCCAGCCTTGGCACGCTCCAGCATCACGGCGCACTCGATCAGCTCATCCCGATCCAGAACTATTATTCTGCCCTTTACAACCTGGTCGAGACTATGGCCTGCTCGACCGATGCGCTGCAGCAGTGCGGCCACCGATTTGGGCGAGCCGATCTGTAAGACCAGATCGATATAAGGCATGTCAATGCCCAGCTCCAGGGAAGTAGAGGAACAGACAACCTTCAGCGATCCTTGCTTCAGCCGGTTTTCTGTCTCCAGCCTTCCCTCCTTGCCCATGGAGCCGTGATGGCAGCCGCTGTTATCCTCATTATAGAACAGCGGGTAGCGCGATCTGAGGTTGTAGAGCACTCTCTCCGCGCCGTTGCGGGTGTTGGTGAAGATTAGAGTGTTATTGTGATCTTGCACATGCCTGTGAATCAATTCGTAGAGCCGATCGCTCAACTCGCGCGAGGTTGTGAAGATGAGATCGGGAACGGGGCAGAGGAGCCTGAGGTCGAACTGGCGGGAGAAGCGAGTGTCCACGATCTCTACAGGCCTGAAGTTTCCAGCAAGGAAATCGGCAATCTCCTCCAGCGGCTCGACGGTGGCGGAGCAGCCGATGCGAGCGAAGCTCCCTGCTTCCGGATCGATGAACTGGCCGTCTTTTTCCAGCAGCTCCCTTTTCAGTTCCTCCAGTCGCTCCAGGCTTATGGAGAGGTGAACGCCTCTTTTTGATGAGGCCAGGGAATGGATCTCATCCACGATCACCCAGCGCACTGTTTTGAGCTTTTCCCGGAACCGGGGCGAGCTCAGAAGTATGCCCAGGCTCTCAGGAGTGGTATTGAGGATATGAGGTGTCTTCTTCAGCATTCTGGCCTTATCCGGGGCGGAGACATCGCCGTGCCGGATGGCATGCCTTATCTCCTGGACCTCCAGGCCATGCTCCGCTGCCATTTCGAGCATCTCATGAAGCGGCCCGTCCAGATTCTTGTGGATGTCGTTGGCTAAGGACTTGAGGGGCGAGATGTAGAGACAGTAGACGCTGTTCTCCAGCTTGTTATTCCTGGCCAGGATGAAGAGTTTGTTGAGGATGGAGATGAAGGCCGAAAGTGTTTTGCCCGATCCCGTGGGGGAGCAGACGAGCACATTCTTGCCATCCTGGATGAGGGGAACAGCCAGCCGTTGCGGCGGAGTGAATAGGCTTTCGTGCGAAGAAAAGGATTTGAGCCACCATTCTTTCACAACATCATCGAGGAGACCCGTGATCTCCTCGTCTTTAAGTCCTCTCGCGAGGTCAGCAGGTACCAGTTCAACCATTCTTAATTGAGATGTTATGCTATGCGACTTAGCTCTTTTGGTTGTATAGGTCCAAGAAATATTTTTTTAGACGTTTAGAATTCGCAGAAGATGATTGCTCGGAATATTCCTGTTGCCGCGGTACTTGGAAATCACTGGAAAGTCTGACACGCTTGATTTTGCTAATCGTCGATTTAAAGTTCAACTATTATCGAAAAATGTGATGTGCATTTTTGGGAACCTCAAGCAAAAATAAATATTTGCAAGGGCTTGGCAAGCTTTCACAGTCAAAAAGGCGAACCTCGAACATAATGAGCGTCCGCGGGGGCTCACATAAGGGCACACCGGGGCTGACGTGCATCTCATCTTTCAGAGGATCAATGCCTCAGATCGAGTGCCATTCACAGCGCTTCTGTTTCGTTTTGGTCGCTTTCTAGCCGCTGCTGCTTTTTGGGACGCGCCCGATCTCGGATGAAAGTGGGCCTGCTCCCCAGCTCATGACCTCGTCTGCCCCGCCGGACAGCACAATCAATCCCCTCTCCAGGAGGCATGCCCTGTCCCCGATGCAGGCCACGTCTCTTAAATCATGAGTGACGATGATGCTTGGGACATTGCAGGCATGGATCGTCTCCCGCAGGTTTCTTCTCATGGCCGCCTGCGCTCGAACGTCCAGAGCAGAGAGCGGCTCGTCCAGCAGCAAAAGGCCGGGCTCGATGATGAGTGCCCGCGCCAGCGCCACCCGCTGCTTCTGGCCGCCGGAGATGTTTACAGCTTTTGCGTTCCTGATCTCCCAGAGCCCTGCTGCCTCAAGGCGATCTTTCACCCGATAATCAATCTCCTTTCGCGAGAGCTTGCGGGTGCAAAGCCCAAAGGCGACGTTGTCGAAGACGCTCATATGTGGAAAGAGTGCATAGCTCTGGAAGACATACCCAATGTTCCTTGTCTCTGGGGCGACGTTGACCTTGAGGCTTGAATCGAAGAGCGGTCTTCCATCGAGCGCAATCCTGCCCTTATCTGGAGTCTGAAGACCGGCTACCAGGTTCAGAAGGGTGGTCTTGCCGCAGCCGTTGTCTCCCACCAGCATGAGGATCTCCCCCTCGGCAACGCCAAGCTTCACCTCCAGGTGAAAATCCCTCAGCCTCTTCTTGATATCAACTTCCAGCATTTTTGTGCACCCTGCGGGTGAGCATCTTCACCAGAGCTATGACCAGAAAGGAGATGGCCACCAGGATCATGGCCAGGCAGAGAGATACATCCAGATCCCCCTGCATGGCAGTGTAAATAGCGAGCGGCATGGTCTGCGTCCTCCCTTCGAAATTTCCGGCGAACATGATGGTGGCTCCGAACTCACCAAGGGACCGAGCGAAGGCCATAATCGCGCCGGAGACTAGCCCGTTTAAGGCCATGGGCAGGATCACGTGGAAGAATGT
The DNA here is from genome assembly GCA_964589745.1 of uncultured Methanotrichaceae archaeon. Taxonomy (GTDB): domain Archaea; phylum Halobacteriota; class Methanosarcinia; order Methanotrichales; family Methanotrichaceae; genus Methanothrix. The sequence goes on along the minus strand of CAZPUO010000052.1, from coordinate 1,157 downwards.
GTAGAACCGGGATGCGCCAAGAGTTCTCGCGGCATTCTCGAAGGCCATATCCACATCTTCGAAGCTCGTCTTAGCCTGGCGGATGAAAAAGGGCGATGAGACGAAGACCTGGGCCATGACCACAGCCAGGGTCGTAAAAGCAACGCTAAATCCGAAGGCGTTCAGATAGTGCCCCAGAATGCCCATCCGCCCAAAAGCCATGAGCAAAGCGATGCCAGCCACAGCGGGAGGCATGATCACCGGCAGATCAATCAACGAATCTGCAATTTCCTTTCCGGGATATTGGAACCGGGCGTTGACATAGGCGATGGGCGTTCCCATGAGAACCACCACCAAGATGGTAAGGGTTGATGTCACCAAGCTGAGCCTGAGGGCGTCTATTACCACAGGATCTTGCATTGACCGGATCGTGGCATCCAGGGGGCTCTTGAGAAAGAGGGAAGCCACTGGTAAGGCAATGAAGGCCAAAGCCAGGATCAGCATGAGACCCAGGGCCGTCTTCAGAGCCATCTCCCTGGCCCTGGTCGAAATGCCGAGGGTCTCTCGGCCTCGGTTGGGAAGCTTGCTGAGATAGTTTAATTTTGTTCTATTGGATGCCATAAATCCTGAAGATGTAGTTCAACCGCGATACAAGTGTTCGTGAAGTGCTTGAATAGAGAGGCGCCAGGGGGTCTATATTTGTTTCCCTGGCTCCAGAGACCCGTGGCTTAAGCAGTTGCTTTGACGGTTGTGGCATTCGCCGCGGCTTTTGCAGGCACTGCACTCTCCACTGGTGCGAAGCCATACTTCACAAGAATAGCTTTGCCCTCCTCTGATTTTACCAAATTCATAAATTCCTCAGCTTCTACAGGATATTTGCACTCTTTCAATAATCCCATGGGGTATTCGGCGATGACGTTGTACTCATCGGGGATGTCGATCTTGTCAACCTTGGCAGCCAGATCCTCCGTTACATCTGACACATAGGCAAATCCAGCATCAGCCTCCCCCAAAGCGACCTTGGTCACCACGTAATTTACATTGGTCTCTCGAGAGATTATGTTTGCCAGCACTTTTGTCTTGTAATTAGGCCCATAAGCAGAATCATTTCCCATCTTGTTTATGATCTGCATGGCATAGTCGCCCACGGGAACATCCTTGGTGCCTATGACGATCTT
>CAZPUO010000051.1:0-13183 GCA_964589745.1 uncultured Methanotrichaceae archaeon | reverse complement strand
ATATTATTATGTGTGAATATTAATTATCATGTGGTACTAAACTCTATATATACCAAGAGCAAGATAATTAATAGGTGTCGATGTTAGTAGCAGGATTGGAGTTTGTTCCCACCACCTGTCCATATTGTGGCACAGGATGCAGTTTTTATCTGGTGGTCAGGGATAACAAAGTACTTGGGATAGAACCATGGCACACGCCTCCCATAAATGAGGGCAAGCTTTGTCAGAAGGGGAGATACGCCCATGAGTTCATCCACAGCAAGGATCGCCTCACAACGCCGTTGATAAAGGAGAACGGGGTTTTTGTAAAATCCTCCTGGGATGAAGCTTATCGATTGATCGTAAAAAAATTCAAATCCTGCAGACCTGAGGAATTCGTCTGTTTCGGTTCAGCAAAGGCTTCAAATGAAGAGAACTACCTTATGCAGAAATTTGCCCGCACGGTGCTGAAGACCAACAATGTAGACCATTGTGCAAGATTGTGCCACGCTTCTACGGTTTCTGCGCTATCCGAGGTATTCGGTTCAGGAGCCATGACCAATTCCATCCTGGATCTGCAGGAATCAAAGTGCATATTCGTCATAGGAAGCAATACCTTTGAACAGCATCCGCTGATTGCCAGAAGGCTCATCCTCGCAAAGAAAAAGGGTGCGAAGATCATCTATGCAGATCCAAGGTACACCCCAACAGCAAAACAGGCAGATCTCTACCTTTCCATGTATTCGGGCACCGATGTCGCACTTCTCAACGGACTCATACACCATATCCTGGAGAACGGCTGGGAGGATAGGGAATTCATTGTCAGCAGAACAAAAGGCTTCGAATCCATGAAAAATACGGTGATGAAGGACAGTTACAATCTCAAGAACGTTTCAAAGCTTACCGGCATTCCAGAATCCGACTTGGCAACAGCTGCGGAATGGATTGCAAAGTCCAAACCCTGTGCCTTGGTCTATTCCATGGGAATCACCCAGCACACCGTAGGGGTGGACAATGTGAAATCCGTTGCCAATCTGATGATGCTGATAGGAAATATCGGAAAACCGGGCAGCGGGGTCAATCCCCTGCGAGGACAGAATAATGTTCAGGGTGCCTGCGACATGGGCTGTCTGCCAGATGTCTACAGCGGATATCAGAAAGTCACGGATGAGGAATCCCGCGGCAAAATGATGAGGATGTGGGGCGTGGATGAGATGGCCATCGGAGGCGTGGGCTATACCGTGACCGAAACTATGAACATTCTCGTGGATAAGCCCGGCAAAATAAAATGCCTGTATCTGATGGGAGAGAATCCCATGCTCTCAGACCCTGACCTGAATCACGTGAGAGCTGCATTGGAGAACGTTGAATTCATGGTGTCACAGGAGATCTTTCTGAGCGAAACCGCTGAGCTTGCGAATGTTGTCCTTCCTGCCGCTTGCTATGCTGAAAAAAACGGAACCCATACCAACACTGAGCGGCGTGTGCAAAGATGGAGGAAGGCCGTCGATCCGCCAGGGCAGGCGAAGCCGGACTGGCTCATCATCTGCGAGATAGCCGGGCTCATGGGATATGGCAAACAATTCTCCTACAAGAAAGAAAGCGAGATATTTGACGAAATCGCAAAGGTAACGCCCTCTTATGCGGGCATGAATTACGACCGGCTAGAACATCCCTACGCACTTCAGTGGCCGTGCCCCGACATCAACCATCCCGGAACCCAGATACTCCATACAGAGAAATTTGCCACCAAAGACGGCCTTGGCCTTTTCACCGCAGTGGAGTGGAAGCCACCAGCTGAGGTCACAGATTCCGATTATCCGCTGATATTGACCACCGGCAGGAGCATCTGGCACTGGCATACAGGGACCATGACCCGCCGTTCGAAGTCCCTTGACGCCGAAGTCAAGACAGGCTGGGTGGAGATTCATACCAAAGATGCAGAGAAACTTGGGATTGATGACGGCGAAATGGTCCGGGTTTCGTCCCGCAGGGGTGAGATCAAGATTCCTGCAAGGGTGACGGAAAATATCAAAGAGGGAGAGGTTTTCATACCGTTCCATTTCAAGGAGTGTGCGGCCAATATCTTGACGAACAATGCTGTCGACAGCATCGCAAAGATTCCCGAATATAAAACGTGTGCCGTAAAGGTAGAGAAGATAACATTGTAGAAATCAAAGCCGAGCACATAGCTGCAATTTATTCCGGTTTGTCAAGGATGTCAGATTTAACCAGCACGCAACCTGATGTCGAGCTCGATCTATTCATGTTCGCACCAGATGAGCGAAGGGATTCGAATATTTTATGAAATCAATAGGCAACTTTTGAAGCCTGCACGCCTGCGCATTCACTCGTCCTCCTGTGTGCATGTGCTCGCTCGCACGCGGGCCGCCGGGATGGCCACAATCTTCGAGCTTGATGGTAGGATGCAGCCGAAAGCTGTCCAAAGCGTATATGCCGGCTTTGATCGAGGATACAGCAAACAAATCAATATGTTCTCGGCAAAGGAAAATGAACACCGCCCGATTTGTCAGCCCTCATTTCGCAGACTGGTTTTCAGCCTCTCCCATCTCGAAATCCATTGACGCAGCCAGGTCATTGATAAGAGGCCCGAGCTTCTCTTTCATTTCCGGCCTCAATTCTATCAGCTTGAAGAATATCATCATCTTGGTCGACATGCTGATATCCGCAAGCTCCTCATTGATACAATTCAGGCTGTCACCAATAGCCGAAAGCTGCTCGGCGATCTCCTGAAGAACCTCATCTTTCGGCATTAATCCTTCACCCGTTTCCCAAATGAACAAGAAATAGATATAATTGCCCCCCACGAAAGTCAAATGTCAGTCCATTCATTCTCTATCTCTCAAATCCGTTATCTAAGGCAGCCCTCTCCAGAGTTATCTTCCCTGGATTACCTGATACAACCATAAGATCATGAAAGGCTCTCGTGCAAATCATGGTCAACCTGCTAAACAACCCATGTCAAGCCATCGATGAAGAGGTTAGGTGGACATCCAAGGTTTACCAACACCTTTTGGTTTTTTTGGTCTTGATAGTTTTATAAAAATGGTCCAGGTCTCGGTACAGACATTATCAACGATGTCCCTAGTACATGGTAATAATCAGCGCTATAACAGCGAATTAACTCGATCGGTCTGCCGTTGCTGACTCCTACGAAGACGGGAAAACAGTTAATGCGATAATCGGATACAACCCATCTGTAATCATCTGAATATATTAAACATATGGCACCCTTAGGAAGCCAATCGCATGGACCCGCAAACGAAAGCCCCTGACGGAATCTTGCGTGGGTATTAAAGCAGTTTCCATTTGCATAGATCCCTGAGACCTGAGCATCGGGAGAATATCCCTGTGCGTCAGGAGCAGGAGTATATCCCTGTGCATTAGGAGCAGGAGTATATCCCTGTGCATTAGGAGCAGGAGTATATCCCTGTGCATCAGGAGCAGGAGAATATCCTTGTGCATTAGGAGCAGGAAAATATCCCTGTGCATTAGGAGCAGGAGCATACACTGCATAGGGATTATCCGTCGCCCCGTTAACTGCAGCATCGGCAAATGCATCAGATCCAGAGCCATGGTCGGAAGCGTCAGATAAGTCTGGTATCGAAAATGCAACAAACGCCAGTACTATAAAAAAAAGAAACCATCCCTTCATTGGCTACCCCACATGAAATTGCATCTATCAGTAATATGTGCTAATAGTATAAATAACTTTTTATTATATTATGCAAGGTATATTCTTAATAATAGTTTACGCCCTATCATTATAATAAAGACAATGAAATACGCAGCTTGTTAACTTCGTCCCATGTTACAGTTTCTCCTTGGGTTACGATCTTGGCCGACATGAAATGAACATCGTGTCCCGTATGAATGCCTTAGGCGCATGATTGCATGGGCTCGCGCACCGCCAGTGTGAGCATTGTCACAGCGGCGGCGATGACTACGAAGACCGTCAGAGCACCGGTTACACCGTAGACATCGGCCGTGAGCCCGGCCACCAGCGGCCCCACCACCACGCCTGACATGCGGGAAGTGTTGAAGATGCCGAAGATCTCACCCCTCCGAGAGGAGCAGGTGGTGTCGGCGATGAGCGCTGCCGCTGCGGGGTTCCCCACACCCAATCCCGACCCAAGTGCTGCAAAGAGGAGAGCAACCTGCGCCAGGTTGGCGGCCAGGGGCAGAAAGGCAAAGGCTATCGCTCCTGCCAGACAGCCGCCGAAGATGAGAATTTTTCTCCGCCCTCGATCTGCCTTGCGCCCGAAGTAGATGTTCGACAGCGTCGTAGTTCCACCATAAACCAGGTAAATCAATCCTACATCGGTGGCGGAGAGACCGAGCTCTGCGGCATAGCCTGGCAGCATGGTATAATTGAAGCCTCCCACGACTCCCACCCATAAAACGACGGAGCAGCAGGCCAGAAAGGTGGTCTGGTATCCTGGGTTTACCAGTCGTTCCCTCGTTCTTTGAGGCAGATCTCCTATGGAAAGTCTCAGCTTCTCAGGCTCTTGGACCTTGAGATAGACTATTATCACTGACGAGACACCCAGCAGCGCCCAAAAGATAAAAGGTGCCTCGATGCCGAAGCGGTCATAGAGCCCTCCTCCGAAGAGGGGGCCGAAGGCGAGGGCCGAATAGAACGATGCGTTGTAATAGCCGAGAGCAGCTCCTCTGCCTTCAGCTTCGGTCTGATCAACGATCAGAGCCATGGCTAGCGGCCACACCGCAGAAGCGCCGACCCCTCCCAAAGCTCTGATGAATAAAAGAAAGTAGGCGTCGCTGGCGTAAATGTAAAGGAGCGGCATGAAGGTAAAAGTGATCAGGCCCAGCAGCAGAATCTTCTTTCGTCCCATGCGATCGGATAGGCGGCCGATAGGGATCTGTGTGATAAGCTGCGTGGCCCCGTAGATGGAAACTATGAAGCCGAGCAGAGCATAGGATGCTCCCAGATTCATGGCATAGTGGGGAAAGATGGGAGCCACCACGGAAAACCCGAGGACTGCTACGAACACAGCAAAATATAGCGGCACAAGCGAGCCGCGGTCACCTTTAGAAATTTTCATTCCTGCTCTAGAACTTCAGCTCCATGCCCAGGATGGTCTCGGTGTAGGTTACGCCATTGATCTCCCTTATGCTGAGAACGGCCCGGTTGAGATCGGATATGCTCTCCACGTCAGCTATGGCGATGAAGTCCCTCTCGCCGTAGACTGGAACAACCTCTCGGATTCCCTTGACAGTCTCCAGAGCATCATGGACCGCTTTCTCTGTTCCCGGCTCGACATTAATCATGACGAATCCCTTCAATTAAACCGCCTCTGGCATTATCCCTTTGGCCTTTTGCAGCAGGAAGACATGCTTTTCTATATCGGCAACACGCTCAGAAAATCTGGCGATATATCTCATAGATGCTGGGTGATATATTATTGATTATAGGATAATTGTGATTATGGCGATATCATTCTTTCCCTTCGGAAACAAGGCCGTCTCTTTGCAGGATCATGCTCTTCAAAGCTCCGATCTCCTCCTCGAAGCGCTCCAGCGGTGCCGTCTGCATCGCCTGATAAAGGATACTCAGAGCTTCCTCCAGACTTCCCAGTGCTGCGAGCACCGCCGCCATAGATTCCATGTCAACCGAGTCGCCTCCTTTCTGGAGCACGGAATCGTAAGCTTGAAGAGCGCCCTCCAGATCGCCCATGCTTCGCAGCACGAGGCCCTTGTTCCTCAACGCATCCAGGTTCTCGGAGTCTATGGCCAGGGACCTGCTATAGCATTCCAGGGCCTCCTCGGCCCGGCCCAGTCGGAAGAGCGCTACCCCTCTGTCATTCCAGGCCTCTGGGATCTGCGGGTTCATGGCCAGCACCCGATCGAAGATATCCAGGGCCTCTTCATATTCCATGCGTTTGACCTTGTCCATGCCCCTGTGGATCAGAACCTTCTCCTTTGTATTCATGAAGCCTCACATGTAGCCCTGAATTAGTGTCGACTCGCTGGCCTGGGGACCAATGGATCCTGAGCCCGCGGCTCCTGGTCTTTTGATCTCCCCGAAGAGCTTCTCATAATCCTTTATGTGACCGCTGAGCCAGTTGGCCAGCTCCTTGGCAGCCAGGGGCGAAAGGATGATTTCCGTCTCGATCTTCCTCTCCATGACCGTTACATTCTTGTTTCCTTCCATGAGGGCTTTTGGTGAATCGTTGTAGAAGGCGATCCTGAAGTCATAGGGGCTGTGGCCGCCAATCGCGCCGATGGCATAGGTCTGCTTGAAATCGGGGCTTCGTATAATCTCTATTGACACTTCCATGGTCGTTGGAAGGAATTCAAGCTTAAAATAGATGATGATCTTCGGCTATCCCTGATCGCCCGAGGCTATTTCTGGCATCGAAATGTATTTAGGTGACTTAGCTTCTTGTGTTGCCGATACTATGATTGGGGTCTTAGGGTTAGAAGATGGTACAAGGGTGGAAGGTACCGGTTTTGGCGCGCCCGGCGTCGTCTCGGGTGAACTGGTCTTTACTACTATTATGTCCGGCTATGAGGAAGCACTGACCGATCCCTCCTACCACGGACAGATGCTGATGTTCACCTACCCTCTGCAGGGGAATTACGGAGTAAGCGGCGATGATTTTCAATCCGATAGGATGTGGCCCAAGGCCATGGTCAGCAGGGAGCACTGGGAAAGGCCTACGCATTATCGCTCAGGCAGGACACTGAATCAGTTTCTGCTGGATGAGGGCAAACCAGGGATTTGCAATGTGGATACCCGCATGCTTACCTTGAAGGTTAGGACAAAAGGCGTGCTGAGGGCTGCTCTGGCTGTGGGCGAGCAAGGCGAGGTCTCAGGCCTTGATGTGGTCCAAATGGCTCGATCTCAGCCGGACATCTCTGTGCAGGACCTCCTGGGTGATGTGACGTGCCCTGGCCCCTATCGCATTAAAGGCCACGGTCCCAGGATTGCCATGCTGGATTTAGGCATCAAGAGGAACATTCTGAAAAGCCTCTCTGCCCGAGGATTTGATATCCACGTGCTTCCTGCTCATGCCAGCATCTCCGAGATAGAGGCAACAAAGCCGGACAGTCTCTTCCTCTCCAACGGCCCCGGCGACCCTGAGCGTGCGTACGAGGCCATAGATGCCGTCAAGCATTTCGCCGGCCAGATCCCCATCTTAGGAATATGCTTGGGCCATCAGATCATCTCCCTCGCCATGGGAGCCAAGACCTTCAAGCTCAAGTTCGGCCATCACGGCGGAAACCAGCCTGTAAAAGACCTTGAAAAGAAAATAGTTTACATCACATCTCAGAATCACAACTTTGCCGTAGTTCCGGGCTCGGAAGAGGGCACAGGCCTGGAGATAACGCAGCTCAACGCCAACGACGGGACCGTCGAGGGCATAAAAAGCGACGATCTCGACATCCTGGCGGTCCAGTACCATCCTGAAGCCCACCCCGGACCGCTCTGTACCGAAGACCCCTTCTTCGCCTCCGTCCAGCGCATGTTGAAGCGCAGGGTTCCTGCAGGCGGGAGGCGATAGCGATGCCCAGGCGAAGGGATATCCACAAGGTTCTGCTCATCGGATCCGGGCCCATCCAGATCGGCCAGGCCGCGGAGTTCGACTTCTCCGGCTCACAGGCCTGCAAGTCCCTTCGGGAAGAAGGCATAGAGGTGGTCCTGGTCAACTCCAACCCGGCCACCATCATGACAGATCCCGACATGGCGGACAAGGTGTACATCGAGCCCCTGGTGCCAGAAATCGTGGCCAAGATCATCGAGAAGGAGCGGCCTGACGGCATCATTGCCGGAATTGGAGGCCAGACGGGCCTCAACATCACCTCCGAGCTGGCGGAGATGGGTGTCCTGGAAAAATACAACGTTGAAGTTTTGGGCACCTCAGTCAAGGCCATTCAGGAAGCGGAGGATCGTGACCTCTTCAAGAAGGCTATGCAGCGCGTCGGCGAGCCTGTTCCGAGAAGCGTCGCCGTGAACAGCATGGATGACGCCCTGGCGGCCATGGAGGAGCTGGGGCTGCCCCTGGTCGTCAGACCAGCTTACACTTTGGGCGGATCGGGCGGGGGAATGGCCCACACCCGTGAGGAGCTAATGAAAATATGCGAGCTGGGGCTGAAGAGATCTCGCATCCACCAGGTCCTTCTGGAGGAAAGTGTGGAGGGCTGGACCGAGCTGGAGTACGAGGTGATGAGGGACTCGAACAACACCTGCATCACCATCTGCAACATGGAGAATATGGACCCCATGGGCATCCATACTGGGGAGTCCATCGTGGTCACGCCCATTCAGACCCTCTCCGACCAGCAGATCCAGAGGCTTCGGAGCGCTGCGATCAACATCATCCGCGCCCTGGCTATCGAGGGCGGCTGCAACATCCAGTTTGCTGTGAAGAACGACGAGTATCGGGTCATCGAGGTCAACCCGAGGGTCTCCCGCTCCTCTGCGCTCGCCTCGAAGGCCACGGGCTACCCCATAGCCCGCGTCACGGCCAAGATCGCCATCGGCATGACCCTGGATGAGATCCGAAACGATGTGACCAAAGAGACGCCCGCATCATTCGAGCCGACTGTGGACTATGTTGTGACCAAAATTCCCCGCTGGCCTTTCGACAAGTTCGTCAAGGCTGACAATACCCTCACCACAGCCATGAAATCCACAGGAGAGGTCATGGCCATCGGCCGCAGCTACGAGGAGTCCCTGATGAAGGCGGTTCGCTCTTTAGACATCGACAAGGACTTTGGCTACGCCGGCAAATACTCCACCTGGACAGACAATGAGATCAAGAGCCTGCTCAAGTTCCCTACGGACGATCGGCTCTTCGCCATCTATCAGGCTCTGAAACGGGGCATGACCTCGGAAGAGATCTCCCATCTCACAGGAATCGAGCCATATTTCCTTTACAGGATCGAGAATATTATCGCCGTGGAGGACGAGGTCCGCAAAGAAATGAGCCCAGAGGCTCTCCGCAAAGCCAAGCGCACCGGCTTCACGGACGAGCAGATCGCCAAGATAACAGGAAAGACTAGCGAGGAGATAACGGACCTCCGGATCTCCTTAGGAATCATTCCCACCTACAAGATGGTGGACACCTGCGCTGCTGAGTTCGAGGCCAAGACTCCTTATTACTACTCATCCTATGACACTGAATGCGAGCTAAAGCCCTCGGACAGAAAGAAGGTCTTGATCCTGGGATCGGGCCCTATCAGGATCGGCCAGGGTATTGAGTTCGATTACTGCACGGTTCATGCAGTTATGGCTCTCCGCGAGCAGGGCATCGAGGCTCATATCGTCAACAACAACCCGGAGACGGTCTCCACTGATTACGATACCTCTGACAAGCTTTTCTTCGAGCCAGTGACATTAGAAGACGTCATGAATATCCTAGAGAAAGAACAGCCTTTCGGAGTCATGGTGCAGTTCGGAGGGCAGACGGCCATAAACCTGGCCATACCCCTGGAGAAGGAGATTGCCCGCCGCGGCCTCAAGACAAAGATACTGGGCACCTCTCCGGACAGCATCGATCTGGCTGAGGACAGGAAGCGGTTTAACGCCCTGATGAACGACCTGAACATTCCTCAGCCCGATGCAGGCATAGCCTTTTCTCCGGCCGAGGCCAAGACCGTTGCCGCTCGGATCGGCTATCCTGTTCTGGTCAGGCCAAGCTACGTTTTGGGCGGTCGGGCTATGGAAATAGTCTATGACGAAGCGGGCCTTGAGGTCTACATGCGCGAGGCAGTGCGCGTCTCCCACGAGCATCCTGTGCTCATCGACGACTTCCTTCAGAACGCTGTGGAGATAGATGTGGACGCTGTGTGCGACGGGACTGATGTCCTTATTGGCGCCATCATGGAGCACATCGAGGAGGCCGGGATACACTCTGGAGATAGCGCCTGCATGATTCCGCCGCAGACTTTGCCCGGCGTGGTGCTGGAGGTCGTACGGGATTATGTGAGGAGGATCGCTCTCGCCTTGCAGGTCAAGGGAATTGTGAACCTGCAGATGGCATATAAGGACGGCACGGTTTATATTCTGGAGGCCAATCCCCGGTCGAGCCGGACCATACCTTTTGTCTCCAAGGCGGTGGGCCTGCCTCTGGCCAAGATCGCCGCAAACGTGATGATCGGCCGCACTCTGAAGGAGCAGCGCTTCACCAGAGAGCCGAAAACGCCCTACGTCTCAGTCAAGGAGGTTCTGCTGCCTTTCGACAGGCTGCCTGGGGCAGACGTCCTGCTGGGCCCGGAGATGAGGTCCACAGGCGAGGTCATGGGCATAGATTACGACCTGGGCCTGGCCTTCTTCAAGGCAGAACTTTCTGCAGACAATCGTCTGCCGCTGGATGGTTTGGTCTTCATCTCCGTGCGGGATGACGACAAGGCAGCAGTCGCCGTGGCGGCCAAGAAGCTCTCCGAAGCGGGCCTGAAGATCATCGCCACGGACAACACGGCTGAGTACCTGAAGAAATCCGGCATAAATGTGGAGCGTGTGAACAAGATCTTCAACGGCAGCCCCAACGTCCTGGATTACATGAGGCAGGGCGAGGTCAAGCTGATCATAAACACCCCAACCACCAAGCAGTCTGTAAAAGACGGCTACCAGATCAGGCGCAGCGCCGTGGACTACCACGTGCCCTACATCACCACCGTTCAGGCGGCGCAGGCTGCTGCAGACGCCATCCTCAAGGCCAGAAAAGACCAGATAACCATCAAAGCCCTGGGCGATTATCACAAAGAAGTGTTCTACTCCTGAAGGGGTTCCTGAAGGTTTGGGTATCGGAAACGAGGCTACCCTAACTGCCTATTTAAGCCAGCACAGCTTTGCACTTGAACTTTTTTTTCGACTAGACTTTAGGTGCAAAAACGAGTTCTTTCAAGTCTTAGGTAGTTTTGATCTCGTAAGATACCAGTCAAAACTCGGTAGCTGGCTATTCACACATAACATAAAATTGTTAATCATAGTAATAAGAGATCATTGCTTTCTGGCAATAACATTTGCATCTTTTTATCAATTCCTGTTAAAGATCTACATGGTTCCATTAATGTGCCATTAACCATTTCGGGATTGTGTTTGTCCTTTGTTGGCTGGTAATATATATGGCCAGCCTGATATTTGTAGTACTCTGTGTCTTCAGATATTATATTGTTCTTCCCTGTAACAAACATAATTGGGGCAGATCCTTTATTCCGTATCCCAACCGTGAACTTAGGAATTAATTTTATTCTTCCTGATTTAAGTATTTCTCCTTTATGGGAATTGATTATAAATTCATAACAATGAGCTAAACTTTCTCCGCTGAATTCCCCGTTTCTGCTGCCAGCGAATTCAGGTTGATAAAGAAAAATTCCTGAAACTTTAGAATTCCCGTTTCCTTTAAAATAATCAATACTCGCTTTTTTGCACGATCTAAGATCGATTTCTCTGGGAACCCTTAAGAAAACTATATTTATCGATTTTGAATCATCCTTTCCATGATTCTCAAAATTTTCGCACGCCTCATCGAAGATTTTTTCGGATAAGTTTGTCAAATCATTTTGGTGAAGTTTTGTGAACAGGAACAGAATGTATGATTCCTTTTCCGAGCATATAGGGCCTGGGATGGCAATATTCTTCATCGAATCCTGCTCATTTCCAGTAGCATATTTTACTGAAATTGACCATCCACCTTTAAGCGGTATCGACCACTCATCATCAACTGTTTTCTTAGAATCCGAATTTAACAATTTAGGCAAATTTTCTTGCAGTGACCTCCAATCCAAAAGGCTAGGAAAAGATTTATCATTGATAATAAATACTGTATTACATCCTTTCTGGATATTCTGCTTAATTAATTCTTTAATTATTTTGGATTTCTCGACAAATTCTTCAACCCTCCTAAATAGGCCATAATTTTTTATAGATATGTATATATTAAATCCATTTTGCATCAGTTTCAGGTCGTAGTTAGGGTTATTAGGATTTGTCGGAAATTCTACTACAGAATGTCCTTCATTATAATATGCACCCGCAACAATTATCTCATATATGGCCCCTTTTCGCTCATTATGATCTTTGCTATTCTTGATTTTTTCCACAAAATACTTAGTTCTATCTTCATTAATTTGTTTGCTTTTTTCTAGGCAATCACCAAATATGAGGAGTTCTGTACAGGCAATCCAATCTGCCTTAGAGCCGATCCAATCCGTCCTTTTCCATAGTTTTTGAAGCTCATTTTCTGTGCCTGATTCAAGCCAAGTTACGTCAAATAGATCCGAAATGACTTTGCGGGCCTTCATAAAGTTAGTGGCTAATTCTTCGGGATTCATCATAATGCAATTTGATTGATCACATATAAATACGCGCCTAGATTTTGTAGGAGTTCATTTTGCCTCAATCTCATCTCTTGAATATTCCAGCTACTGAGTTTTACGGTCGTGCACCTAATTAACTGAAAGCTCGGTTCAAAACCAATATCTGATGGATGAAATCTCATAGTTCTAACGTTAAGGCAAAGAATCACGGTTTCAGTGAAACAGATGCACGACCTTTATTTACAAGATCAGACTGTATTTGCAGAACAGACTTTACGCGCAAAGCCAGCCAGACCGAAGGCTTTATCTTCGAGCAGAATACAGGAAATCTGCTCGCGGGCCCGTGGTCTAGCTGGTTATGACGTCGCCTTGACATGGCGGAGGTCATGCGTTCGAATCGCGTCGGGCCCACCTTGCCCAAGTAGCTCAGTTGGGAGAGCGTCAGACTGAAGATCTGAATGTCCCCGGTTCGAGTCCGGGTTTGGGCATAAAAATACTTAGTAAGTCCATTCCACGATATTGGTTTTTTAGAGGGATTTGTCATTTAATGATATGAATATGATTGAATCTTATTTTATGAAGAATTGTTTTTTTGTATTGATCATTTATTTGGTTGCTTTTCTACACGTCTCAATTTCATCAAGTAGGCGCATTACGATTTGATCAAAGGTTTCGCTCTTTTTCCCAAAATCCACAGGCTTGGCCTTCGTAATTATTTGGAGGTATCCATCAAGAGGTGTCCAGCTACATCAAAGGCGTGAGATCGATTGCGGTAAACCCTCTTCTCAATTTGCTTATCAATCCACGCGACGACTTCACCATCTACTGAAATTGATAACTTCACCATTTTGGCAGCCATGCTCAATATTCTACCTTCTCCTATCATATATACTTTATC
>CAZPUO010000050.1:0-13512 GCA_964589745.1 uncultured Methanotrichaceae archaeon | reverse complement strand
CATAAGTTAATCACTTCTGTCCGTTGTTCGGCCCAGGGTGCCAGCCCTGGACTGAGCAGTATTCTTTATTTTCTCCTAGATCCCATCCTTCTTTTTATGAGGTTGCGCTTTCTGCTTGCTTTACCACGTACAAAACGTAGTTAAGGGCGTGGGTTCTATTGCTAAATCGCTTATTGGCGACTTCTTTATCTATCCAGGAGAGCAAATCGTCATCCACCCTCACACTTATTCTAGTCTTCCCCTCGCCCATAAATAGGACCTCGTATGACGTTGTGTTCCAATGTCATATATAAGTATATTCTAATTTGTTTTATAAGTCGGTAGTTTATAAATTACTACTATTATAATAACGATGCTCTTTGGAGTGAATCAAAATAGCAATGGGGGGGCATGATTTTATATCTAAAACATTTAAAAAATTGCCCTAATATTCTTTTACTGTGTTTATGGAATTTGGTTTGATTTGCGAAAAACATGGATTCATGCAGGACTTATTCGCGACGAGCCCGGATATTTGCCAATGCGGATTGACTTATGGGATAACAGGGCCAAATAAATTTACAGAAGATTCGGCACACTACCCGAATCGCTCTTGAGGTTAGCTGTTTGTATCGTCATGGATATTAACGAGGAATGGGTAACAGGTAAGAAGTACCTAACTGCAGAGGATTGAGACTTGATCAAGATACAGGGCGAATTGGGAAATTACAGCAATTGATGCACGCTACCTGGATTTGCGGGCTAGAGAGGCAGATGGTCTAGGCTCATGAGAACGAGTTTTTAAGGAAGAAGGAAACAATGTCCTTAAATTATATTAAACACGATGTTTAGCAGATTATGGCTACAATGAAGATTGCGCTGTTCTTTCTTATGGTACTTATTAATGCATATCCAGCGTGTGGCCTTAATGTTTCGATTTCCTTAGAGCAGATGCCCATGCTTCAGGAGCCTTTCGATGTAAATAAATCAATAAGGTACAACATAGATCTACAAGAACAAGAACTGAGCTATTCTATGCTTTATGACATTCAGCTCGAAGTAGGAATAGATAATAGCACAAATGCATCGGAAATTTTTAATAAAAAACTTCTATTGGACTCAAAAAAAATAAATAGGGTATTCTTTGATGTGGACTTTAGAGCATTTGAATTTATACCTTACAATTTTAGTACATGGGTGTTTAGCGACAATACATGCAACTGGAGTAAAGCATGGTATGAGCTTAGTGTTATCCCACGAGCCGGGTTGAATTCGGGTAAAACGATCTATCTCGTTAAGTCGGAGGGACACCCATTATTCATCAAACCATCCATAGGTTACCTCAAATCAACATTTTCTAAACACGAAGAGGATGAATTAAATACGTATGATTTTCAGGTATCTGTCCTACATAACTTTGCAGGTAACTTGAGTTTGGAGGTGGCTCCATCATCGAAAGGTCCTTGGAAGAACCTGGGACGTAAGGAATTCTCGGATATTGGCAAGCCAAATGCCATTCGATGGGAGAACATTTCTTTGGATTTCGATTTTATCTCTTCTTATTACAGGTTTAATTGCTTCAAACCTTCCGAATCCTTTAAAGGTCCTACTTGGGATTTCGGAATAATAGATAAGCATGCTCTTAGCACACCGAAGGACAAAAAAGACTCCATTGAAAGCCTAGTATCGTATTTATGCGCCCCAGCGCGGAACGATAAAGAAAGAGCAAGGGTTCTATACCGATGGATTGCTCAAAATATAGATTATGATGTAAATGGTCTCTTCTCAGGTAATTATGGAGATCTAAGCCCAGAAGGCGTTCTTAAAAGTGGAAAGTCTATATGTGCTGGTTATGCTAGTCTTTTCGAAAGGCTTGCCGAGGCTGCAGGCCTTGAGGCAACCACTATAACTGGCTTTGCAAAGGGCTATAGATATACTCCAGGAATGGCGTTTTCTGAATCGAACCACGATTGGAATGCAGTAAAAATCAATGGAACATGGTATCTATTAGATTGCACATGGGGTGCGGGATATATTGATGGGAGCCGGTATAATCGTGAATTCGATGAACATTATTTCCTAACACCCCCAGAGGAATTCATTTACGATCATTTTCCTGAAAATCCCCAGTGGCAGCTATTGGAGAATCCTTTATCCAAAGAAGAATTTGAGGAAAGACCATTTCTTAGATCTGGCTTCTTCGATCTTGGACTTGGATTATGCAATCAGCTTAATGGTACGATAACCGCCAGTGGAATGGTAGATATTTCACTTTATTCCCCACAAAATGTCTATCTTATGGCCGAATTAGAACAGAATGGACATAAGTTATCAGGATATAAGCCATCGCTTAAAAGGACGGGGGAGATTTACAGCATCTTTGTTGTTCTCCCCACTTCGGGAGACTACATTCTTAAAATTTTTGGGAGACAAGGAGATGAATGGGGGACTTATGACTGGGTTATGGATTATAAAATTAAGTCTAATAAATAAAATCATCTCTTGTTTAAGAAAAGGCTCAATTGGAACTCTGAAACATAGTAATTCGCTCAAAGACCAGATGCTATCTGTGAGTCCTTCAGCCATAGCGAGAGGACTGGTATAGTATCACCTGGGTCTCATACAAGCAAAAGCTTTTTACATTATTAATCAGTATAAAAGCAATATTGGTGGGAGACGTATGAGTAAATCGATAATGACTTCATTGCAATCATATTGCTTTTTTTTAGCGCGATCTCGTTTGCTGTCGCTGTTCAGATACCTGAGTTCAGATCAAGGTGCGTCTGTGGAGATAGATGTACCTGTTGACTTAACTGAGCGGGAGGCGGTTCTATGCTAGGAAAGTTTAGCATGTATAAAAGCAACGGGTGTCGTTTAAAGCATATATTAGTTCTAATAATGATATATAATTTGATGCAGCCATGTGCAATGGCACAATCAGAAGGCGAAAAAGGGTGGATTTGGTCTGTAAAGACTGGTGATATTAAGCAATTGAATAATACGAGTTATATTCCAAATTTTTATATGCCAAATGATACAGTAAACATTTCTTGGAATATAAATGCGCCATCGGATACTGATATTAAGAATGTGCAACTAAATATATATCCAACGGGTGAAGGCATATCGGGCTTTATACCAAAAGATTATAAACCCATCCATGGCCTAGACTATAAAAATAGTATTTATGAAAGATTCGACTATATTCCATTGGATAGCGTAAAGGTCTCCCCTGGAAAAACGTATAATGTGGAACTAAGGGCCAACGCGACTAAGAGATTGAAAGATGTTACGGAATCGAAAGATGTAAATGAAACCCATATAATTGAAATAAAAATTAAAACCCCTGGCGATTTAGTTCTAAGAAAATTTGTTCCAAAATGGAAGGATGCGAGCTTATCTAGCTGGAACTTGAAGATTAGGGGGCCGAACGACTTCCCTCCACAAAACCAAATTTCTTATAGATCTGCGACAGATAAGACGGGCGTTGTAAGATTTGCGGGGCTAAGGCCGGGCAATTATACCATAACGGAAGAATCCAAAGATGGCTGGAAAGAGATCGATTCAATTGATGTGGTTGTCCAAACAGGAGCAAATTTCAAGATACTTAATAATACGCCTAACATCCTAAAGATAACCAAGGTCGATTCCAAAGGGCAGCCTCTATCCAATTGGGCATTTAAGCTGGTTGGACAAAATGGGCAGGGCACATTTACGGCACCTCCCACAGACAGCTCCGGTGTGACCACATTCAAAGGATTTTCTTCGGGGGCCTATGACATTCAAGAAGATCCAGTGAAAAGTGGCTGGAGGAGAATATCAGTCGATGCCAGCCTCCCCATCAGATTTGGATCTGGAGAAAATAAGTCCATTGTTATTACCAATGCCGAAGAAGGATCCATAAGCATCACAAAGCGAGATACAGAAGGCAATCCGCTGGGAGGCTGGAGCTTCAGCATAACCGGGCCGGATAACAGAAATGTAATCACGAACAGTGATGGAGTGGCTTTTGCGGGAGGATTGCTGCCTGGAGATTATACCATCCGGGAGAGCATGCAGCAGGGATGGCAACCAGTAACAGATCCCGTGCAGGCAGTAACGCTGAATCCTGGGGCAGCAATAAAGCTGGCCTTCGTAAACAATCCCGAGCTCCCCTTGACCATCGTGAAATTCCAGGACAAGAACGGAAACGGGCAGCTGGATCGGGATGCGAATGGCGCGGCCTTGGAGAGCGGTCTCTCTGGCTGGACATTCAAAGTAGAAGGACCAAATGGCTTTAACACGACCGTCGGACCTACCAACTCTGAAGGTATCGCTATCGTGCGAGATCTGACGCCAGGTGAATACAGGATCACAGAGGACATCTCCCAATCTACAAAACCCGGTTGGATCTGCAAGACTGCAAATCCACAGGTTGTGAAGGTATCTCGAAATAAGGTAAACAGAGTTGAGTTCGGAAACAAGGTAAACCGGCTCACTCTTGTCTCGTTCAATGACTTGAGCATGAACGGAAAGAGAGAGCAGAATGAGACAGGATTGCCAGGATGGACCTTCGTCATAAGAGGTCCTAATGAAATGAGCAATCCTCCAGCGATCACAACAAGCCCCGCAGGGGCCGATGGTTCAGTGGTGGTGGAGGGTCTGAAGCCGGGAACCTATAGCGTTACGGAAAACCCGGCAGCCGGCTGGATCAATACCTCGTTGGCCACGGCATCTGTGCAAATTCCGGCCGGAGAAGAAAGACAGCTTGCGTTTGGCAATATCAAGCCCAGCAGGATAGAGATCTTCAAGTTCAATGACTCTAACCGGAATGGCAGTCTCGATGCGGGCGAAGCTGGCATGCCCGGCTGGTCTTTCAGGGTCACAGGCCCAGGAAACTTCGCAGTAACCACCAGTCCAACTGATTCCAGTGGAGTGACTGCCATTTCTGGGCTTCTCCCTGGGATCTATATCATAACCGAGCCGCAGGTCGATCGCTGGATAAACACGACCCCTCTGGCGAAGAGCGTGACAGTTGGCTTCGGAGATAGCCAAAGAGTCAGCTTCTCGAACTTCTACTGCCCAAGGTGCTTCAGGATCAATGACCAGCCCAAGGCCGCCATCAGTATTGATCAGGATCTGAGAGTGACCAAAAGAGTGAGCAATATCTCTGCGGAAAACATCAACAAGAACGGCTATCCAGTGAGCTACATTATCGAAATCTGTCCCTCAAGGGGCATAGATAAGATTTCAGCTGTTCCAACAGATATAGTGATCGCAGTAGACAACACCATCAGCCTGAGCAATATCGGGGAAATGACAATTTCAGGCGTGAGAACGCTGGTGAACGGGACCTCGAAGTATGACACGGAAAAGGTGACCCGGATAGGGCTGGTCTCATGGAGCGACAAGGGCTATGGCAAGATCCAGGCCCCCCTCACCAATGACTACGACTCGGTTGCATTAGCTGCCAACAAGATAGTCTTCCCGGAGGGCAATCATACTGACTATCAGGAGGCCATAAACACTGCTCTGCGGGCGTTCGAGGGCAAGGAGTCGGATGCGAGCAGGGTCAAGAAGATCGTATTCATCACGGATGCAAACGACAGCGGCTATATCGCGCCCTCTAGCATGCCCGGGCCTGATTACTCGATTTATGCCATCATCGTCGGAAACAACCAGGGCAAATCGTCATATGCGACCCTGGCCAAGCTGACAAGAGATCACCAGGGGGACATAAGATCTATAGATAATGTATCTGAGATGCAGCAAGTGCTCATCCAGATGGCCACTGCAGGGCCAAAGATCAAAGATGTGCGCCTGGTAGAGACCCTGCCCAACTATCTCGTCCTGGATAACAGCTCTGCCCTGGATGACTCCGGCAGGATAAAGATCAACGGAGACAACAAGGAATGGACCACCACTACAATTTCTTGGGATATTGGTGACCTCTCCGGATGCTGGAACACGAGCTTCGAAGCAATCTTCTGCTGGAAACTACCCGCCGATGTCAATCAGCCGAAGTTGGCATCGTATGTCAATTATACTGATTATCAGGGCAGCCGCAAATCCATTCCCTTGCCCGAGTATGAAATCAACATCGTGTCCTCAGTTGCAATCCCACAGAGTACACTAGCATCTACAGAAGCAGGAGCCAAGAAACAGCCCGGATTTGGGTCGTTGTTTGCAGGACTGGGCTTAATCGGGGCAGTCTATCTGTATCGCAGATTGAGCTCGTAGGATGCAAGCTGACCAGCAAAGCCTTTCAATCAAGGAGCTAAAAGAATGTCGTCCGTCAAAATCAAGTCCGTGGGCAATGAGAGCATATCAAGATCATTTAGGGTGATGCTTTTCTTCGCCTTGCTAATGATTGGCTCAGTCCTTGGGGAGGATTATCAAATCATCAGCGCTGTGACCCCCGATTACGGCTACGGAGATACGACCTTCAACTATACTGCACAGATCCAGCTCATGAGCGAGGATACGGCCACTTACTCTGGAAGCTGGCAGATAGAGCTTAAAATCTATAACGGCACAAATTTGGTCCAATCAAATAAGCTTCCCGCCGCGCCAAGGATCCTTAGAACTGATGAATGGATGAAGAGAATGACTCAGCCATTCACTCTTGGCCCCTACAATTTTGAGAAAGATTTCGGCATTAAAAGGACTGACAACGCCTCCTTCGAGATCATCGCCTACCGGGACGGAACGAAGGTATCTAGCGCCAGGTTCAATGGGCCGGATGTTCAGCCCCCGCATCTCATGGGCACTCCAAACTATAACAAGCAGCCCTATTATGTCGAGCCATTTCAAGTGACAGCGGTCTTCAAAGACAAGGCTGCCATGAGCCCAACATGTTACCTGGAACTGCACGGACCTCTGAATTCTTCAGAGAAAGAGGAGAGCTGGACAACATCCGACGTCGCCGCAAAAGTCCAGGGCACCACATATACCTTCATGCTCGGCGAGGATGTGGATATGTCGAAGTTTCCCACCGGCGGCAATTTTAGTTTTTTCATCATTTATAATAACGCCCTCTTCACTGCCCGCGAGGGGCCTTTCCCGCTTATAGTCAGGCCCTACAATCCCGCGATTGAGTCCATTGAGGTCAAAGACTCCCTAGACTATAGCAACTTTACCATCAGGGCCTACGTGGACGATGTTGGCAAGAACCTTCAGGAAGATAGCGTGGTGAATAGCAATGCTGCGCTCTCCTTAATCAATCCCAAGAGAGAGCCTAAGGTCACTAACGTATCCCTCACAGAATCTCAAATAGTCAGGCGAGGCGGAAAAGATCTCTTGCTATTCCAATGGACTCAGGAAGAGCTTCCATTCAGCCTCAAGGATGTAAATCTGAGCAAAAACTCTCCCTTCAAGGTGGCTGTAGTCTACAAAAACGACAATTGGAATTACAATGCCACGAAGGAGAGCAGATTCTTTAGAGTGATCCGAGAGATCCCGCTCATCAAGGTTGATTATAACCGCACGCTCTATATCAGAGGTTCTGAGCCTGCGACCCAAGTAATCACCGGACTGGTAAGCTACTCAAAGGGCAAAGGAGACCTGGAGCTAAAACTCGAGGGCAAAGACAGACAGATCGACGAGATCAGCGACGGCGTGGACCTGGGGGGCAACCGCTATAAATATACCTGGTCCCTCGTCTTCAACAACAGCAGCGTGGGTAATTCCTATCCCTTTACGCTCTTCTATAGTCATCCCTCCCTTGAAGGTGGAAAGTATCCTTTTCCGGATAAGTACAACTTCACTATCTCATCGATTAATCTGAGCTTCAAAGACGTCAGCGTTGCCCCAATTTTTGGCAGGTGGAACCTGGATTATACTTATTCCGCCAAGGTCACTTCCAGCATAGGCGGAATTGTGGTCCTTCAGCTCTATGATCCATGTGCCCGGAAATGGCAGGACTGGCCGGAAAGCCGCAGGATATACGCTGGTGAGAACAAGCTGAGTTGGGTGATAAGGCCCTTCGCCCAGTATTGTGCTAATATGCAGTCCGATCCGCCGATGTTCAGTGCCAAGGCGATTCTGGACCGACCTTATGAGTCTGGCACTTTTGAAGGGCCCGGCATCGGGGTTGTCCTGCCTGAAATCCGGCAGTATGAGGTCAATCCGGATAGCGGCAGCAGCGATGAGACGTTTAACTACTCGGCTGTCGTGAACTACAGCAAGCCCACCCCGATCGAACTTCAGACCTTTAATCCGCTTCTAAACCAGTATGAAAGCAAGGCGACGCAAGACTACAACAGATCGGGCCAAAACCAAACCCTGGTCTGGAAAGTCAAGTTCCCGGCGGAATTCCAGGGGAAGAGGCTGAGCTACAAGTTCAGATATCAGGGCAATGATCTGGCAGTTGCCAATGGGCCCACTATTCAAATCGGAGGAAACCCGAAGATCTACAACTCTACGGTCTCCCCCTTAAACGGCTCCATCGATACCGAGTTCAGCTACAATGTTTTGATTGGATTCAAGAAAAGAGTGACCCTTGACCTCCAGGCGTACAACCCCGAACATCGTCAATACGAGTCCCTAGGGCTGAAAGACTATCTCAGCCCTGGAAATAATGAGACTTTAGTCTGGAAGGTCAAGTTCCCGCCAGAATATGCTGGGGAGAATGTGAGTTACAAGATTCGGGATGCTGGTACTGGTATCGACCTTTTGATTGATCGTGGTCCGAATATAAAAAGAAATGAATCAGAGGAATCCGAGGATAGCAATGGTGGCTCGGGTTATGTAAATGGAGATGGATCGACCGATAATGGAGCCACAACTGGAACTGTGGGGAGCATCACGGTAAGAGGTAACGTCTCTCCAAGCATTGGATTCATTCAGGAATGGGATGAAAAGGATTCTCTTTATGAGCTAACATACATCCTCCAGCTTGAGAACTGGACCTCCCAAGATATGCCCTGGGTACAGCTGGTCGTGAAGCCTTATAGCCAGTCTTCCTGGAAGACTGTGGGTGAGAAACAGAAGTACGATCCCTCTCTGGGAAAAGTCACCTGGAAGATCAAGCCCTTCTGGAATACGCCTTTCCTTGGGTTGGCCGAGTACAAGTTCTTGGTTGATAATGCAGAGAGCCAGATCTTCAAAGGGCCCAATATCGTTGCCAGATATAAGGCAGCTGATAGCTGGAGCAGCTATACTCATAAATTCAATGCTACCATAAATGCATCAGCGAATTTGACTGTATGCTTGCTCGGCGGAGATAATCGCTTGCCTGAGAACATTAAGTCTTGGAAACAGATTGGTGATTGCAAGAGGTATGTGGCTGGCAGCGGTGAGCAAAATCTGAGCTGGAAGCTTCCGGATTCACGGCCGCTATACTACGATTTCGACATCCAGCTAGAGAAGGGCGAGGGGATGCAATGAGCCAAAAAGTGATCTGCATTCTGGTTCTGCTATCTCTATTTCTTTCGGTGGCGACAGTAGTGGCTCCAGCTCCAGCTCCGGGACCAAGTGGTGGTGGCGGCGGAGGGCCTTCCTTGAATATGCAAAGCTTCATAAACAAATTGGAAAGCTGGAAGAAGGAAGATCCCTCGAAATATAAGTACATGACCAATCTCTTGGGAATTTCGGACAGCGGTTCGCGTAGCTCAACCAAGCCGCCTGAATTCATTGACGGCTCGGTGGTGCCTAGAATCGGCAACTGGTCAGACGAATTCATTTATACGGCAAGGATTAGGAACGTCAATGATAGCGAAGTCACCATTGGATTAAAGGTATTCATCCCCTCCGCCAAGAGCTGGAAATCCTTGGATGATAAGGATGTTCGTAGCTATATGTATAATAAAGACCATACAGCGTCAATCCAATGGAAATTTCGGGAGTTCACTCCCGACGATGTGGGCAACGGGTCCGAATTCCAGTTTTATTACTACGATCCGTCCAATACTAAAAGACTCCTCGGCCCGGAACTAATCGGCCCTGAGAACATAATCCGGCAAATCCTGAATTTGAGTTACTATGTGAGTCCGGAGAACGGCACCAGCAATGAAATGTACAACTACTCGGTCTTGGTTCATAACCCCTCCAGGGGAAGGATGAAGATAGCACTCGAGGTTCTGCTGCCCGGCAGCAACGAATGGTATCCTGTAGGTGAGAAGCTCTTATACCCCTCAAGATACGACGCCAGCAATAACGCAACCATTGCTTGGAATGTCAGACCCTTCACGCTGGATGATGTGAATAGGAGTTCGTCTTTCCGGATATCCTACGAAGATGATCGGCAGAATAGCGATACGGCTGTGGTAGATGGGCCCACGTTGGAGAATCATCCTCCTGAGATCCTGGCATCTTGGGTGGAACCTCCCAATGGAACCTCCAGGCAAAGCTTCACGTATCATTCAGTGGTTTGGGATATAGATGGAGATGATCTACAAGCTAAGCTGATCATCTATGACCCAAGTCAAGAAGAGGTTCTGACAAGCTTGAGCCAGGGGGTCCGGGGCATAGATGCCTCGAATCAAAATGGTTCTGAGCTGATTTGGCTCTACAAGTTTGCGGAAAGCTATGAGAATAAAACGTTCCAGTATAATGTCACAGTTAGCGATGGCGTAACAGAGGTGACGACCGGAAATGTCAGCGGCCCGAATATTCTGGCTCTGCCTACCATCACGGTAGAGGTTCTGCCGCCCGAGAGCCAGAACAATAATTGGTGGGATGAATACAAATTCAAAGTAAGAGTGGATAATCCGAGCACACAGACCGCCAGATTTACACCCACCATCCGGACCTCAAAAGGATGGGATTACCTGGAACCCCGGGATGTTGCTCAGACCACTGGCCCGGAGACAATTGAATGGGCCTATTCGAGATTCACGTCCGGCGATCGCAATAAGCCGATAAGATTCGAGGTAAGATACACGCTCCCAGACCAATACGGGAAGTTCATATGGACCAGCCAGAGTCAGGATGAAATTCTTATATCTGACGTTATGATGAGTTCCTCTCCGATGGTATTCAATCTGATATGGATCGGTCTGTTGGGAGCAGTTGCATATCTATTTGCCGGACGCCTGTCTCAGCTATTAGACAATCTTGGGGGGAAGGAGAATTGATCCTCAACATTTTTGCCATCCTTCTTTACGGGGTCGTTCTTGTCGGAATACTTCTTTGGGCAAGAAAAAGCGCCCATTCGAAGAGGGTGGCAATTAAAAAATATTTCAACTGGGAAGATCACCAAATCCGGTCAACGGGCTATAACGACCCCCGGATCAGGAAGTATACATCGATTGCATGGTCCTTTGCCTTTGTAATGGCGGGCATCATCGCAGTTCCTTTTATTGCTTTTATTGGATTTGGAGACAGCATCTGGCTCCAGATCCTGGCTATATGCACAGTAGAGCTGGCATGCTTTGTGGCAGGATTGGTAATTATGAAATGGATAGGGATCATCGATTGGTATCTGGAATGCTATATATGCAATTTCAAACTCTTTAAGGCAGCCTTCATCTTAACCATCGCTGCAATCATACTTGGTAATGTTTCACTTATCATGTCTTTCGATCCATTTGGGCTCCTAGTTCAGCTAGCTGCAGTAGGTATAATGGCTATAGCTCTATATTTCATGA
The DNA here is from genome assembly GCA_964589745.1 of uncultured Methanotrichaceae archaeon. GTDB lineage: Archaea > Halobacteriota > Methanosarcinia > Methanotrichales > Methanotrichaceae > Methanothrix. The sequence continues at coordinate 1,966 of CAZPUO010000050.1, read as the reverse complement.
TCTCGCCCATATTAGAGGAGAAAAAATATTATCTTGACCGAAATCCTGTGTAAAAATAATAAGCTTAAGTATAAAAAATTTAAGCTGCCTGCAAAATGGGATCTCGCTCCTTATAGGGTACACGCTCGAAGTGGTCACCATGGAACTGTATCTCATGCTTGGGCATATTACCAGGAGCCTCAAGACTCTCGGCTAAATCTCTGATCATAGCTCCCACGAAATCCTTCAGCACTGCCCTGGTGTTCTCATGATATATGTGCTCAAATGCATGATCCAGGTTCATCTTCTTCTCTTTTATGAGCCAATCTACACAAGTTACAAGGTCTCTAACGCGGCTGAGTTCGAGTGGACTATCGAATAGCGTTAGAACCATAAACTCGGCTTTTTTCGGTTTACCTAACAGAGGTGCCTCTTCGACAACGTCATTAGGCTGGATATTATTCGCGTTTATATCTAGGATTTCGCATAACTTCTTTTTCAGGTGGCTTCTGAGCTCATTTGTTATGCCCTTGGTTAATATATATACACCGCCCGTATCAGGATCTCCATCTACTATCTTCTTTTGACCCAGCAGGAAATCTTGTTTGTTTATTCGCATCATCCATCGGCCTGAGGATTCTTCATAGGGGTTAATCATTTTTCCATCTGGCATGAAATTCAGCAATGCATTGTCGATGTCCTCTGGACGTATATCGCTCAGACGATCCTTGCCTATGCTTGCATAGTAGGGTGCCATCACTTTGCAGCCCATTTCCGATCTTCCATATTTAGTGAAGAAATCGCCTGCATCTCTATTTGGCCTCCAATCGCAAAGCATGCGAATGACATTCATGACTGGCCTTGTGGGCCTGGAATCGTTCCTATCCATAGCCTCATTATCCAATAAGATCAAAGGATTGGGTCTCTTGATGGGCCTCATTAGTTCATAAATTGCCCATACTGTATTGAATCTTAATCTGTTTGTATCCTCTCCCAGATTATTTTCTTCGATTGAGGGCAGAATTCCCAGAACAATATGCTTTGAACCTGATATGTTTTGACTTTCCTGAGCCTCATAAAACCTGCTAGCTATCCCATTTATTGAGCCCGAGCCTGTCCCTCCCCCGAGGCCAGCCATAAATAGAACATAGTCTGTCGTATGGTCCAGTTTCTGATTCTCGATAGTAGTCCATATTCTTTTCGTTATGCCTAACCTTGAATCCATGGCAAAAGCCAAAACGAAGTCCTCTTTCTGCCTATTTATGCCCTGCCGACCTTTAGCCTGAGCATCGGTATCATTACCGGAAATAACCGAGCACCCAATATCTATTCCAGTGAATTTGTTGAATTCTTTATTGTCAAGCCCTTCGTTCATTATCAGGTAACCGGGATTATTTTTGCTTATTGGACCTAGCTGTTTCACATCGGCCAAAGAAGTATCAAGAAGGATGCAGTTGCTTATTCGTTTAATTTCATTTTTATATTTCATAATAACTTTGCAGGGGGCCCCTCCAGAAGTAATGATGAGCGGTCGCATAATTTTGTATATAGAATCCAAACTTTAAATACATTCTGATGATAGCAGGCAGAACATTGAGCCGTTCAGCTAGATAAGTCCGATGGCAGATAGAATTAGGGCAAGATTGGAAGTTGTGTCGTTTGGCGGGATGCATGCTATGTGAAGCATATGAAGTATCCTAAGTCAAAGGTAAACGATCAGACACGTATTTTGTAACTCTTTGGGTTCTATGCGAAAGAAATATGGGACAAGAACTACATCCTTATGCTTGACAGGGCAAGATCAGAGGGAATAAAATGGAGCTCATAATCGGCGAGGAAGAGATATTTCGTCTGCTGCCTATGATGAATATGGAAAAGGCAAGAGAAAAGGCATGGGATAAGAAGACAACCGTTTTCAGCAGCGGATTGACCGGACTTCTATCTCGACCGAAAGCCGAGGAAGTTCAGATCTCCTATAGTGAGTGCC
>CAZPUO010000049.1:0-13623 GCA_964589745.1 uncultured Methanotrichaceae archaeon | reverse complement strand
GGAATACACCCCAGAGGAGATATCCGCCCAGATCCTGCGCAAGATCAAGACGGATGCCGAAACCTATCTGGCCGATACAGTTGATAAAGCTGTGATAACCGTTCCTGCCTACTTCAATGACAACCAGAGACAGGCCACGAAGGATGCCGGCACCATCGCTGGACTGGAAGTCGTCCGGATCATCAATGAGCCCACGGCTGCTGCTCTGGCCTTTGGGCTTGACAAAGCGGGCGAGCACAAGATCATGGTCTTCGACTTAGGCGGAGGTACCCTCGATGTCACCATCATGGAGATCGGAGAGGGCGTCTTTGAGGTGCGGTCCACCTCCGGCGACACTCAGCTGGGCGGCAGGGACATGGACGAGAGGCTGATGAATTTCGTTCTGGAGAAGTTCAAGACTGAGTCGGGCATTGACCTTCGCAGGGATTCCATGGCCATGCAGCGCCTGCGGGAGGCGGTCGAGGTCGCCAAGATCGAGCTTTCGTCCGTTCTGCAGACCAATCTCAATTTGCCTTATATCACGGCTGATGCCAGCGGCCCGAAGCACCTGAGCATGACGCTCACGCGAGCCAAGCTCGAAGAGCTGATCCACGATGTGCTGGAGCGCTGCCACGGTCCCATGACCCAGGCTCTGAAGGACTCCAAGCTGGAGAAGGCCGATATTGGCAAGATCATCCTGGTGGGCGGGCCGACGAGAATGCCCGTGGTGCAGGAGTTCGTGAAGAGCTTCATGGGCAAGGATATCGAGCGCGGTGTGGACCCCATGGAGTGTGTGGCCATGGGTGCGGCCATCCAGGCCGGCGTTCTCGGAGGCGAGGTCAAAGACCTTCTCCTGCTGGACGTAACACCACTCTCCCTGGGCATTGAGACTCTGGGAAGTGTGACCACAAGGCTGATCGAGAGGAATACGACTATTCCTACCCGCAAGAGCCAGGTGTTCACTACTGCCGCCGACAACCAAACCTCAGTTGAGGTCAACGTCCTGCAGGGTGAGAGGCCCATGGCCAAGGACAATGTCTCTCTGGGCAGATTCACCCTGGTGGGCATCCCTCCGGCGCCGCGCGGCATTCCGCAGATCGAGGTCACTTTCGATATCGATGCCAACGGCATCATTCACGTCTCGGCCAAGGATCTGGCCACCAAGAAGGAGCAGAGGATAACCATAACCGCTCCGCACAAGCTCAGCCAGGAGGACATCAATGCCAAGATCAAGGACGCAGAACATTTTGCGGCCGATGATGCCAAGCGCAAAGAAGAGATAGAGGTCAAAAACGCTGCCGATTCCCTGACCTACGCCTCTGAGAAGATGCTGAAAGAGGCGGGAGACGTGGCTACGCCGGAGCAGAAGGACAAGATCGAGAAGGCCATCGCCGATCTGAAGAATGCCCAGGCGGGAGGCGAGATCTCTGAGATCAAGGCCAAGACGGAAAACCTGCAGAATGCCATCTACGAGCTTTCCAGTGCCATGTACCAGAAGGCAGCGCAGCAGCAGGCACAGCAGCAGACCTCACAAAGCCAGGGCGAGTCTCAGCAGGGCCCAAGCTCGCAGCAAGACCCTGCAGGATCAACGGGTCCGACTGTAGACGCAGACTACGAGGTAGTAAACGATAAGAAGTAAGCCCTCAAAAGGAATTGAATAAAACATGCCGGAGAAGAAGGACTACTACGAAGTGCTTGGGGTATCCAAGGAAGCAGATGAGAAGGAGATCAAGAGCGCCTACCGAAAGCTCGCCATGAAGTACCATCCCGACAGGTCGGATGCGTCCGATGCTGAGGAGCGGTTCAAGGAGATCTCAGAGGCATATGCAGTCCTCTCCGACGCAGATAAGCGCAAGAAATACGACCAGTTCGGCCATGCCGGGATCAACAGCCAGTACTCCCAGGAGGACCTGTTCCGCGGGGTCAACTTCGAAGATCTGCTCAGAGGCTTTGGCTTCGGAGGCGGAGAGAGCATCTTCGATATGTTCTTTGGCGGAGGTCGCACACGCGGCCCCGCCCGTGGCAGAGACCTGCGCTACGACGTCAACCTGACGCTGGAGCAGGTGGCCACTGGCCTGGAGACAACCATCGAGGTTCCCAGGACCGAAAGATGCCCAACCTGTGGAGGCAGTGGCGCCAGGCCCGGCACCAATCCCGCAGTCTGCAGCAACTGCCGCGGCTCCGGCCAGGTTACGCGAGCCCAGAACACTCCTTTTGGTCAGTTCGTCACCTCCACGCCCTGCCCCAAGTGCGGCGGCCGGGGCCAGATTATCACCAGCCCTTGCAGCGACTGCAGCGGCACGGGAAGAGTGCATAAAACGCGCAAGATAAGCATCAAGATTCCGCCGGGTGTGGAAGATGGACAGCATCTCAAGCTTCGTGGCCAGGGGGACGTTGCCAGCCAGGGAGGCGAGCCCGGTGACCTTTATGTGGTCTTGAACGTCCTTCCTCATCCTCAGTTCCAGCGAGCGGATAGCGACCTGCTCTTTGAAAAGCCTATCAGCATCACTCAGGCCACGCTGGGCGCGGACGTGGAGATTCCGACGCTCAATGGCCGCGCCAAGCTTCGAATTCCTGCGGGAACGCAAACTGGGTCCGTCTTCAGGCTAAAAGGAAAGGGATTGCCTAGGCTGCAGGGCCTTGGCTCAGGCGACCTGCACGTGAAAGTGAAGATCAAGACGCCCTCTGCTTTGACAGAGCGCCAGCGGCAGCTTCTGGAAGCTCTGGCTGCGGAGTTTGGCGAAAAAAGGCCAGCGCAAAGCGAGAAGGAGAAAAGCATCATCGACAAGATCGTGGACGAGGTGAAGAGCGCGGTTCACTAGCGTGCGGCACCTTTTAGCTCTGTCTTTTCGAGTCTCCAGTCATTTTCAGATATCTTGTGCTCACCTTCGCTGTCGTGGACGATGCAGGGCCCTCTTTCCTTAGGTTCTCCTCGCTCGAAGTCATGGTACTTTTCAAGAAGAGAAATGGCCTCGCAGATCTCAGTGATATTTCGCAGGACGAGCCGCTCTGCCAGCATCTCTGCCTCGGCTGGCTCGATCATCCTACCCAGCCCCCGGCACTCGGAGCATCGCAGAGTTCCCTGGCCCAGATAGAAAGGGTACGTGCTACAGAGCAAGGGCCTGGCCTGGTAGATTCTGCATCCGTCATCCTTGCAAAACCGACAGGAGCCTTCGTTCTTCTTCAGCCGCCACTCCAGGGTGTGAAAGCAGCCTTCACTGTCCCACTCGCCCTCCGAGGGCGGCTCGACCGCCTCCAGCCAGTCCAGGCCAATGTCCGCCAGAATGCGCCTTATCTCGAAGGGAAAGACAACCACACTATTGTCCTCGCCGCGGCAGCAATCTTTGCAGCCCAGGCATTGAAAGCCGATCTCTCTGATCTTGTCCACGAGATCGTTCATCGAGAGCCTTTTTGCATCCTCCAGACTTCTGCGCAGCTCTGCCAGCCGTCTTTTTCTGGATTCTTCCGGGCTTTCCGATCTCATCTCTTGCAGACGGCAATGAAGTTGTCCAGAAGCTCTTGACCGTGCTCGGTGTGAACCACCTCAGGATGCCACTGCACTCCGAATAAAGGCCTATTAAGATGCCTCATGGCCTCGATCTCGCAGACGTTGGAGCGAGCTAAAACCTCAAACTGGGAGGGCAGCTCTACCACCTGATCGGCATGAGAGGCCCAAGTCTTGAACCTTTCAGGCAGCCCCTTCAGAATGTCGATCTCCAATAGAACTTCAACCTCCACTTCCGCGTATCCGCCGATAGTTCCGGGCGCGACCTTCCCTCCAAAGGTAGGCCCCATTAGCTGCATGCCCAGGCAGATGCCGAGAATCGGTATATTCAGATCTCGCAGATAATCATTGCAGCGCCCGGCTCGATCTAAGGAGGGCCCTCCGCCCAGGATGAGTCCGTCCGCATCGATCTTCTCGGGCGGGGTCTGGTTGGAGATGAGATCGGTTTCCACCTTGTCCCTTATGCTCCTCCGGATTAGGTGATTGAATTGCCCATAGTTGTTTACTACCAATATGCGCATTGCAACACCAGGTACGTGTTGTGCTGATATATTTTTTGGCCGGAGGGGTACTATCGGAAGGGACATGCAGGTCAGACCGTGCAGCTTCTCAGTTCATAGCGCAGACGCTCAAACATCAGCTCAAAGGCAGAAGAAAAAGAAAAGGCAATTTTAAGAGATAAAAAGACCAACACCTAAGCGATAAAACAAATATAGTCGGGGCAAAGCGCCAAATGATACTATCAATATCATATTATTAAGATGATATTATGGATATTATGAATATTATTCAATCAGGGTGGGCGCACAAATTTATACGAAAAATGACAAGATACAACTATCGAATGCCTGCTTCAAAGAGACGCTTGGCAGATGAAACGCTAATGGGAGAGCGATCGGATCTGGAGGAATAGCCCTGCCATTCTGCGAATCGAAGCTTTGGGCTGATCGAATGGCAAGGATTGTAGGCTAAATTCGGATGTTCGCACCATCGCAGTTTGCATCCAGATAATATCCACAAAGGGTTCACATGAGAGTTCACGAGGGGAGAGGCGGTTGATAAGGCATCAATGTGAAAAATAGTTTCTTAAACCTAATGCGCGGATTTTCGATCATGAAGTTTCAAGGAGTTTGTGGGGTTCAGAGGAATGGAGAGTGAGGATATGGGAGCGCAGAGCAATAAGAGCGGATTTTGTATCAATTTCAAAAAAAATTTGATGTACAATTATGCTGAAATTTTTCTTGTCTTTTCAGCGGTGATCGTATTCGGAGTGCTTTTGGCGACATCAGCCCTGGCACAGCCTGGGCAGATGGATCTCCCTTCGATGGGCTCCGCCGAGAGTGGAGCAAGCTTCAACCAGCCTCCAAAGCTTGTCAGCATCACGCCCGACAAGCCCAGTCCCCAGGAGGCAGGCACCACAATAAAATGGACGGCTAATGCCATTGATCCAGATGGCGACGCCATCCACTACCTTTTCCGTCTGAGGGGGCCTTCGACAGGAGGCGAGTGGCAGAGGATGACCGGATGGACAGAGAGCAATAACTGGAACTGGAGTCCTTCAGCCGCAGATGCTGGAAATAACCAGATCGGCGTCTGGATTAGAGATGGAAAGCACGCAGATTCCGAGAACTTCGACGACCAAGGGAGCGTGGATTATCAGATAACTCAGATACCAGCCCCGGCTCCGATTCAACCTGAGGCCGCCCCGGAGCAAGGTTTGGTTTCGCCGACAAACGTGCCTGAGCAGGTAGCCATGCCGGAGCAACCAGCTGCTCCGGTTGAGACGGCACCGGCACCATCGAACCAACCTCCGGCCATCTCCAGCTTCAGCCCGGACAAGAGCAGCCCTCAGGAAGCAGGCACTTCTGTAACCTGGACGGCTCAGGCCTCAGACCCGGAGAATGACCAAATATTCTACAGGTTTATTCTGAACGGCCAGCCTGTGACCGATTGGATACCTCAGCGCCAATGGATATGGGCCACCACCAGTGCTGACGTTGGAAACAATCAGGTTGGAGTGCAGGTAAAAGACGGCAAGCATAGTTCAGATGGAGACGACTCAAAGACTGCAGAATTCACAATAGTCGCCCCTAACCAGCCTCCCGCCATCTCAAACTTAAGTCCGGACAAGAGCAGTCCGCAAGAAGCTGGAGCCACCGTAACCTGGGCTGCAGAAGCCAGCGATCCAGAGAATGATCCGATACTCTACAGGTTTATTTTGAACGGCCAGCCGGTAACCGACTGGACACCGCAAAGCCAGTGGACTTGGACGACCACCAGCGCTGACGTAGGAAACAATCAGGTTGGAGTGCAGGTAAAGGACGGCAAGCACAATCCTGATGGAGACGACTCCAAGACTGCAGGATTCACAATAGTCGCCGCCAACCAGCCTCCGGCCATCTCCAGCATCAGCGCAGACAAGAGCAGCCCTCAGGAAACAGGCGCCATCGTAACCTGGACGGCGGAGGCTTCAGACCCTGAGAATGATCCAATACTTTATCGGTTCTTCCTCAACGGCCTTCCTGTCACTGACTGGACACCTCAGAATCAGTGGATTTGGACGATAAGCAATGCCAACGTCGGGGACAACCAGATCGAGGTGCAGATAAGAGACGGTCATCACGCTGATCAGAATGGATTCGATGATAGCAAGAGTGCATCGTTCACCGTTACTGCACCAAACCAGAAGCCTGTGATAATCAACTTTGATGCAGATAAACTAAGCCCCCAGGAGGCTGGTTCGACCATAACTTGGACCGCAGAGGTCATGGATGCGGAGAACGATCCCATACTTTATCGGTTCTTCCTCAACGGTCAGCCTGCGACAGAGTGGCAGTCTCAGAACCTGTGGGCTTGGACCACTGCCGGAGCCAATGTTGGCGACAATCAGGTAGAGGTCCGAGTCATCGACGGCAAGCATGCCGGTCAGGATAGCTTCGATGACAGCAAATCGGCAAAGTTCACAATAACCGCACCAAATCAGAAGCCGATCATCGCTAGCTTCGCGGCTGACAAGACCAGCCCGCAGCTAATTGGGACCGTCGTGACTTGGACTGCAGTCGCCTCAGACCCGGAGAATGATCCAATCTCCTACCGGTTCCTCTTGAACGGGACTCCGACTACAGACTGGCAGCCTCAGAACCAGTGGTCCTGGACGGCCACCGAGGCGGGCACCAGCCAGCTCCAGGTGCAGGTGAGGGACGGAAAGCACGCCGGTCCTGAGAGCTTCGACGATGAAATGAATGCCGAGTTCACCATCAACGCACCAGCGCCTCAGGTTGTCCCCGCCGAGGTCGTTCCAGTAAAGGTCAATCAACCGCCAAGCCTGAGCAGCTTGACGCCGGACAAGGATAGCCCGCAGCTAATTGGAACCGTCGTGACTTGGACTGCAGCGGCCTCGGACCCGGAGAATGATCCAATCTCCTACCGGTTCCTCTTGAACGGGACTCCGACCACAGATTGGCAGCCTCAAAACCAGTGGTCCTGGACGGCCACCGAGGCGGGCACCAGCCAGATCCAGGTACAGGTGAAGGACAATCAGCACGCCGGCCCTGAGGGTGAGAACGGCAACATGAGCGGCGAGTTTACCATCAATGCACCAGCTCCCGAGGTAAAACCCATCGAAGTCGTTCCAGCCCAGGTCAATCAACCGCCGAGCCTGAGCGGCCTGACACCGGACAAAGATAGCCCGCAGCTGGTTGGGACCACTGTAACCTGGACTGCAGCGGCCTCGGACCCTGAGAATGATCCAATCTCCTACCGGTTCCTCTTGAACGGGACTCCTGCCACAGACTGGCAGCCTCAAAACCAATGGTCCTGGACGTCCACCGAAGCGGGCACCAGCCAGATTCAGGTGCAAGTGAAGGATAATCAGCACGCCGGTCCTGAGGGTGAGAACGGCAACATGAGCGGCGAGTTTACCATCAATGCACCAGCGCCTCAGGTTGTCCCCGCCGAGGTCGTTCCAGTAAAGGTCAATCAACCGCCGAGCCTGAGCAGCTTAACGCCGGACAAGGATAGCCCGCAGCTGGTTGGGACCATTGTAACCTGGACTGCAGTCGCCTCGGACCCGGAGAATGATCCAATCTCCTACCGGTTCCTCTTGAACGGTACTCCTGCCACAGACTGGCAGCCTCAAAACCAGTGGTCCTGGACGGCCACCGGTGCGGGCACCAGCCAGATCCAGGTGCAGGTGAAGGACAATCAGCATGCTGGCCCTGAGGGTGAGAATGGCAACAGAAGCGCCGAGTTCATCATCAACGTACCGGCACCCGCGGTGGTGCCCGTGCAAGAGAACGTTACCGCCCCTGCAGCGAACGTTACTATTCCTGCGCCAGAGAATGTGACTGTGCCAGTTACCCCTGCTCCGGGCAACCTGACTTTGCCTGCTACAGAGAACGTAACCGTGCCCGTAGCGCCGGAGAACATCACCCGACCTGCGCCACAGGAGAATGTGACGGCGCCTGTAGCTCCTGCACCGACAGCGGAGAATCAGACGCCTGTCCTAAATGCCCTGATTCCAGACAAACCCACCCCCCAGGCGCCAGGGGTGTCCATAACCTGGACAGCCAACGCAACGGACGCTGACAACGATCGGATACTCTTCAGATTCTTCCTCAACGGACCGGCAACGGCTGGGTCCTGGCAGCCAGAGACAGATTGGAGCTATGCCGACACCTGGACCTGGACCACCTCTTCCCTAGACACGGGCGAGAATCAGGTCAGGGTCTGGGCGAGGGATGGAAAGCACGCTGCTGAGGACAGCTTTGATAGCGAGCAGTCCGCCAACTTCGCCTTGGTGGAGCCTGCCCGAAATATATCTGGAGCTGCATTCAATGACAAGAATGGCAACGGCCTGAAAGACAGCGGCGAGGGCCTGGCGAGCTGGACGATCCAGCTTGTCAAGCCCGATGGCAGCGAGGTAAGCACTCTTACCGACAACGATGGATCGTATCTCTTCGGGCAGCTCCCGCCTGGAAGCTACACGGTCCGCGAGATATTGCCATCGGGTTGGACGGCTACGTCGCCCACGAGCGGGTCTTACACTGTGAATCTTAAGAGTGCTGACGAGACAGGCAAGAACTTCGCCAATAAACTGACCTCCTTTGGCATCTCCGGCATGAAGTTCAACGACCTCAATGGCAACGGCGCAAACGACGGTGAGCCTGGAATGCAGGGATGGACCATCCAGCTCTCTCAAGGCGGAAGTGTGGTGAACACCACTACCACCGGACAGGACGGCTCCTACAAGTTCGAGAACCTGGCGCCAGGCAGCTACACGATTGCTGAGGTCGAGCAGTCCGGCTGGACCAGGACCGCTCCCAAAGAGGGCTCCCATTCTATCGATCTGAAGGATGCGGATGTGACCGGCCGAGACTTCGGCAATCACGGCTCGTGGGCCATATCTGGAACCAAGTACAACGACCTGAATGGGAATGGAATCAAAGACACAGACGAGCCTGGCCTGGCCGGCTGGAATATCCAGCTCTCCAAAGATGGCAATGTCATCAACGCCACCGCCACCGGGCAGGACGGATCCTACGCCTTCAGTAACCTTGCACCTGGAACTTACACCCTGAGTGAGGTCGCTCAAGATGGCTGGACTCAGACGGCACCTCAGGGATCTTATACCGTGGATCTGAAGGACGCCGATGTGACAGCCCGGGATTTCGGAAACAAAGGCAACTTATCCATCTCCGGCGTTAAGTTCTATGACGCGAATGGAAATGGAGTGCAGGACTCGGATGAACCGGGAATACCAGGGCAAGCTGTCAAGCTGGTGCAGAACGGCAAGGAGATCGCTACCGCTACCTCGGGCCAGGATGGCTCCTATGCTTTCAATAATCTGGCACCGGGAACCTATGAGGTCGATGATCCGATCACCGTCAGCGTTACGATAAAGTCGGTGATCGTGGCCCCCATCCCGATAATCGGCTCGTACTCCGTCTCCGGAGTCAAGTTCAACGATATCAATGGCAATGGAGTGAAGGACCCTGGCGAGCCGGGGATAGCCAACTGGGGCATAGATTTGGTGCTGGCGGTACCCGGCCATGATTTGCTGCTGGCTCAGGTTCAGACCGATGCCAACGGAGCGTATAAGTTCGACCACCTCTTCCCCGGCACCTACCAGATTAAGGAGCTGGCAAAACAGGGATGGACGCCAACCACACCGACAGAACTTACCGTCAACATTCCCGGCAGCAGCACCAACCAGAACTTCGGAAACAGAGTGGTCACGCCTCCAGGCCAGGCCTCGATATGGGGCATCAAGTTCAATGACCTAAATAACAACGGAGCAAACAATGGTGAGCCAGGCCTGGCAGGTTGGACCATTCAGCTGAGAAACTCTTCGACGAATACTTTAGTCGGGACCACCATCACGGACGCATCCGGCTGGTACAACTTCACCAACCTTCAGCCGGGAGGCTATGTCGTCAGCGAGGTGCCGCAGAGCGGCTGGACAGAGACAGCTCCAGTCGGCGGTTCATATACCTTCACGCTGTCTGCAGGCCAGAGTAGGCTGGGGGCGGACTTCGGCAACCACAATAACAATCTACCGCCCGTAAATCCCACCCTGGTGCCGAACCGGCCCAGCCCGCAAAGGGCAGGAACGCCTATAATCTGGACAGCAGGAGCCTCAGACCCTGAGGGCAATCTATTGCAGTACAGGTTCTTCGTGCGAGGACCTTCGCCGAGCCCAGCCTTGCGGGCGGACACCGGCTACTCTGCGAACAGCGTCTGGACCTGGAGCACCGTAGGCTATGTTCCAGGAAATTACCAGGTTGAGGTCTGGATAAGGGATGGTTTGCACGCCGGGCCGAACAGCTACGACGTCAAGAAGACGGTCTCCTTCACCCTGACCAGCGCCAACCTGCCGCCTGAGGTCAAAGTGCTCTTCGCCGACCGTCCGGCTCCCCAGTTTGCAGGAAGCTGGGTCAAGTGGACCGCTCTGGCCTTCGACCCGGATGGCGATCCGTTGCAGTACAGGTTCTTCCTACGCAGTCCATCCACGGGCGGATTCTGGATCGATCAGACAGGATGGGGCAGGAACAACCGCTGGATCTGGCGGACGACTCCTCTTGATGTAGGTTACAGTGAGGTGCTGGTGGCCGTGCGAGACGGCCATCATGCCAGCCCTGCCGGCGCGGACGACTATGCAGTTGACGACTACTTTATCGTCAACCTGAATCGGCCGCCGGTGATCACAAGTCTTGGCACCAGCGCTCCCAGCCCACAGCCTGTGGGCGCCACAATCCGATGGGCGGCTATGGCCGTAGATCCAGAGAACAATCCTGTGTTCTACAGGTACTGGCTGAAAGGGCCGTCAACAAGAGGACTCTGGAAGCTGGTTCGCGACTGGTCCACGGATCCCATCTGGACCTGGCCGACGTCGCCTGCGGATGCGGGCACAAGCGAAGTTCAGGTACAGGTGAGGGATGGCCTCCATGCCAGCCTTGCTGGATGGGATGACGATGCCGGAGCTCTGTTCACGGTGCTCCGGCCCAACCTGCCACCCAGGCTGACTGCCCTGCTGCCAGACAAGCCCAGCCCGACAAATGCCGGGACGGCGGTAAAATGGACGGCAATAGCTTTTGATCCGGATAAGGATCCGATCTTCTACCGGTTCTGGCTTAAAGGTCCCTCCACTGGTAATGCCTGGAAGATCGTGCAGGACTGGTCAATCAATAACCAGTGGATCTGGGTGAATGCTCCGAACGATGCTGGCAGCTACAGTGTTTACGTCTACGCCAGGGATGGGAAGCACGCGCCAGCGACCGGCTATGACAGCGCGGTGGGCCAGACCTACGCGCTGCAAAATCCGCCGGCAGAAAGGAGGCTCACCACGGGAAGCTCTGCTGGCGCCACGCCCTCGCTGGCCTTCACAGGTGATGGCTATCTTATGGCCTATCAGTCCTGGGAGCTGGGATTAGGAGGCCAGGGCGATGTGGCACTGCAGAAGTTCGATCCGGCCTGGAACAAGCAAAAGAGCGTCTGGGTTGCGAGCAGCAAGGCCAACGAGAGCGCGCCTGCGCTGGCATCTGCCGGCGGATACTACTACGTAGCCTACACCTCAACTGAGACGGGCAGCCGGAATATTTTCGTCAAAAAATATGACAGCAATCTGAAGCTGCTCGATACAAGGCAGCTGACGGACTCGCCCACCGACCAAGATTCACCATCGCTGATAGCTGTAGGCAACAACTTCTACCTAGCCTATCAGTCCTGGGATTCGGGTGCGGACAGCGGAGGTGACATATTCCTTACCAGATATGACCAGAACTGGAAGCCACTGGCAACAGCGCAGCTGACGGACCAGAAGTCTTACCAGGACCGTCCATCGCTGGCCTACGCAGAGGGCAGTTTCTATGTGGTTTATGTCTCCCGCGAAACTGGCAACCTGGAAATCTTCCAAAAGAGGCTGGACGGGAACCTGAAGGTGCTGGAGACCAGAAGGATAACCTCGGACAGGTCCGACCAGGATTATCCGTCTCTGAAGTGGTTGAACGGTCAGTTCATGCTGCTCTATGCCTCCAAGAAGACGGGCAACTACGAGATCATGCTGGATAGATACTTGAGGGATTGGACGCCCATTGATAGCACAGTTGCCGTCGCCGCTTTGGGCGATCAGACCGCATCATCCATGGCCTTCTCCACCGTTGACGGTTTATACTGGGTGGCCTATTCCTCCCGCGACGCTAGCGGCCAGAACATCTACGTCAAGCCCTTGAAGCTGACGAGCCCAAGCTCGCTTAAACCCTGCGATATTGTGACGGCGTTCAGTGCCACCAAGGCGGGCAGCCCGTACACTCTGACCGTTAAGTTCTACAACAACTACGGAGCGCTGGCGGACCCCGTGGATCTGACCTTCGGCTGGAGCCCGCAGGACGCCGTTCGCCAGGGCGATCAGCTGCAGAGGATCTCCACAGGATCCTTCCAGCTGAAATCCGTCTTCGGTGCCAAGAGTGACAAATCCTTCCGGATAGGAGCAAACATCGACGGCTGCATCTCAGCCAAGATGGTGCCGGTGAAGGTAGCCTGAGGGTGGCGCTTAGAGCTTGCGCCATCCCTTCTTTTTCCTGGTCCGTTTTTTTAAAATTTTGTAAGATTTGGGTCCCCGGTTCGCCGCAGATTACAGTCGTCGGGTCCAAATTTTCCGCTTTTCAGATTGTCTCCGTCGCATCCATCGCATTCATACGCTTCTGCTTCTTCGCATATTCCTGTTTGAAACTCTCAAAGGCCTTTCCGTAGCTCCCAAAGTTATCCTTGCTCGCGGATGCTATCACGCATATCGATTCCATATCGATGAAAGTGGGCGTGTCCAAAAGCTTGGCAGGGGTACTCCCGTCAAAAGGGTTCAACAACATGACGCTCTCATCGAACCCGATTAGCTGCCCGCTTAGGGATTTATCAATGTCTTCCTTAATGGTGATAACCACTGTTTTATTCATGCTGTCCTGCAAGAAATCGATGAGACCGTCTGTCAGCCGCATGCAAATCACTCTATTGCAAATATACAATCTTAGTAATAAAGCCTGCTCAAATCTCATAGCCCCTTTTGAATTACAGGAAGAGCGGGCATGTACCTTGCGGCTTTCCCTCAAAATGAAGTAGCTATCGAAAATGGGAACGATTTGCAAATTTAGAAAGCGAAAGGAGGGAGGGCAAAAGTCGAAAGGAAAGGAGGGAGAAAAAAACGTTCGACTTTTGCCAAGCACACTTACGACGATTAACGGATATATACTTTTCGGTTTAAGTCAATAGTCGAAAACTGGCACCGCCTTCCTTATAGAGAAATCCGATAGGAATGATCGTCGTGCGGAATCTGAAATCAAACGCACTTTAGAATGCAGCAAGCTGGTCTGGAGTAAAATAGCCAAAACGATTTTGTGCCGCGTCCTGCTTGTTCGCAGACTCCGGAGTCAAAGGATCGAAAAAACGGCGTACTACGCCCTTAACAGCGTGTACTTATCTGGGCCGCTCGATCCTCAGCCATTCCGGTGCTTCACCAAATGCCATCCTAGGCAAAGACGGCATTCCTCTGGCCAATTTGGTTCCAACCTTAGATTTGTCCACGGGAGGACAAGCCCTTTTGGACCTTGGGCCAAGGTTCGGTGAGTATTTCTGCGCCATACAGGCAC
>CAZPUO010000048.1:0-13709 GCA_964589745.1 uncultured Methanotrichaceae archaeon | reverse complement strand
CGCTGGATATGTTGTTCTCCTGCATGGTCACGCCCAGGGTGTACTTCGACTGCTGAATCATGGGCTTTCGCAAAGATACTACTATGAACTGGGCCTTGCCTGAGATCTTCTTGATCAGCTTGGCCACACGCTCTACGTTGGCTCCATCCAGGAACATGTCAATCTCATCCATGGCATAGAAGGGCGCAGGCCGGAACATCTGGATGGAAAAGATGAAGGAAAGGGCGGTCAGGCTCTTCTCCCCACCGGACATAGCCTCCAAGCGATGGAAGGGCTTGCCAGCGGGGCGGGCTTTGATGGTCATGCCCGCGGTGAGGGGATCCTCCGGATTTTCCAGTATCAGGTCGCCATCGCCGTTGGAGAGTTCCTGGAAGATCTGCTTAAAGTTCTTGTTGATCTCGTAAAAGCTGGAGAGAAAGGCCTCCTTCTTCATCTGGTCGTACTTCTCCAGCTTGTCGATGATCGCCTCGCGCTCCTGGGAGAGGGTGGTCCTCCTCTGCTGCAGGATATCGTGGCGTGTCTTAACATGCTCGTACTCATCGATGGCCAGCATATTCACTGGCTCAAGGTCCCGCATGGCCTGCTCCAGGGCCCGAATCTTCTCGGCCACCGTCTCGCTCTGTGGCGGCTCCTGGGTAGAGTCCACACCGCAGGCCTCGATCTCCGAGCGCAGGCCGTTCACCTTTGGCAAGACGGCATCCCTGGCCGCTGCTGCAGCCGTGAGGCGAGCTTCGATCCTGTCCTTCTCTCGCTCGGCCTGGTCCATCTCTCTTTGCAGGGCTAGCGTTTTCTCCAGCAGCTCTCCCCGCTCTCCCTTCAATCCGTGCAGCTCGACCTCGATCTCCGCCTCTCGCGCCTGCATTGCTTCGAGCTGCTCTTGCAGGGCCAGGATCTGTGCTTTTGCGACCTCTCTGCGCTGCAGGGCCTCGGCCTTCTGGCCATCCAGAGTCTCCCTGCGGACCAGGAGCTCTTGCAGCCTATCTTTGCTGCTCTCCTCCCGGATCTTGTCCTTGAGCATCTCCGCCTCGATTGCGCTAAGCCTATCCTGCAGACGCTTGATCTCGGCCTGAGTTGCATCTGATTGTTTATTGAGTTCGGGGATCTCCGATCCCTTCAACTCGCTCTCGATGCCATCGATCTTCTGCTGCTGCTCTCCCAGGACGGAATCTGATTTCTTTATCTCCGCCTCTAGGAGGTCGAGCCGCTCCTTGAAGCTCAAGGACTCGCTCTCCATCTGCACCAGACGCTCGCGCCTCTCTTGGATGGACTTTTCCAGCCTGGGTTTAGAAGCCGTTAGCTCGTCGAGCTGGAAGGTCTTCTTGGATATGGTCTTGTTCAACTCCTCCACCTCCCGAGAGAGATGGGAGATCTGCTCTTCGATTCTATCCAGCTTGTCCAAACGAGCGCTGCGCTCCTTCTCCGTAGTCGAAATCTTCTCAGACAGGTCGACCAGTTTCTTTCCCTCTTCCGCAGCGAACTTCATCTTGGAGCGGTAGTGTCCGCCGGTCATGGCCCCAGATTTCTCCACCAGATCTCCTTCAAGGGTCACAAGACGATATCTGCCCATGAGTGCCCTGGCGTGGGAGAGGGTCTCCACCACCAGGGTGTCCCTGAAAACGTACCAGAAGGCGGGCTTGAACTTGGAATCAAAGTCCACCAGGTTCAGGGCATAATCGACAACTCCCGGATGATTTGGCTTGCCAGAAAGGTTGCCTTTGTCCAGCTTATTGAGGGGCAGAAAGGTGGCCCGGCCAATCTGCGACCTTTTTAGGTACTCGATGGCCTGGGCCGCATCTTCATCGCTTGCAGCAACGACGCTTTGCAGGCGTGCTCCCGCTGCCACTTCCAGAGCTGCGGAATAGCGCGAGCCTACATTCCCCAGCTCGGCTATGGTACCGTAAAGACCCTGCAACATTTGCTTTTTAACGGCCGCGCGGATCGCTTCTACAGCGCGGCTGTATCCTGCCTTGTCCTCCGCAGCCCTCAGTCGCCCATCGATGCGGGCATACTCACCCTGCAGTCGCTGCATCTCTCTCTCTGACTCGGTTATCTCCCGGCGCAGCCTCAGACGACCGCTCTCCAGATCGTCTCTGTCTTTCTCCATCTCCATGGCCTTGACGTTCAGTGCGGCCAGATCCACCTTGAGCTGCTCAGCCTCGTGGTCTGCGCCGGCCAGAGCATCCATAGCCTCCTTGACTCCGACAGAGAGCTCCTCCCTCTCCAGGCTGCCGCGGCGGGTGGCGTCCAGCAGCCTGTCCCTTTCTCGCACCAGGTCTCCCAGCTTTGTCTTGGCCTCCTCACGGAGCTGCCTCGCTTCTGCAAGGCCATCCCTGAGCAAAGTGAACTTTGCATCGGCCTTGGCGAGCCTTTCCTGGGCGGCCGATAGATCCGTCGTTTGATCTTCCATTTCACCTCGCAGGCTGGCTTCCCTCAGGCTGGCATCCTTCACCTTATTGGCCAGCTCTTCTAGCTCCTGCATAAGGTTGGAGATCTGAATGAAGCAAGTCTTCTGCTGCTCGTCCATCTCCGAAGCCGCCTCCTCGGCCATCTCGGAACGTCCGGTCTCACGGGCCAGCTCTCCTTTCAGCTCCTCTATCCTGCGCTTCACCTGGATCTGCTCATCTTCACCCTTGTGCGTGATCTCGGCGGAAAGTGTCGTCAGGGTCTCATCCAGAGCGGCCAACTCGGTCTTCTTGCCTTCCGACCTTTGCAAAAGAGCATCATTCTTGGCCTGCAGGCTCATGATCTCCTCTTCCAGCCCGGCCAGCTCAGCAGCTGCTTCTTTTAGCCTGGCCAGCAGCAGAAAAGCCTCTTGCCTCTTCATCTCCTCGCGGTGCGCCTGGTAGGAGTGGGCTTTGTCCCGCTCCTCTTTCAGTCGGCCAAGCTGAGATCCGACCTCTTCCAAAATAACATCCACTCGGCCTATCCGCTCTCGCACCACTTCCAGCTCATCCAGGGCCTTTCTCTTCTTCTCATCGAACTCGGCCACACCCGCAATCTCGTCTAAGATCTTGCGGCGCTCCACCGGTGTCATCTCAATGATGCGCGTTACGTCGCCCTGCATGACTATGTTGTAGCTTTCCGGAGTTATGCCCGCCTTGGCTAGCAAGTCAAGCAGCTCCGCCTGGCCGCAGGCCTTTCCATTAAAATAATAAGAAGAAGCGTATTTGTCATTGTTGATCTTGATCTTTCTGGATACTTCTATTACATCCTGGTCCAGGGGAAAGATGCGGCCGGAGTTGTCCAGACGAACCGTGACCTGTGCAAAGTCAGGATTCTTGCCGTTGTCCCCTCGATAGATAAGGTCGGGAAGCCTCTCAGCGCGCATGGCCCTTGAGCTGGAGAGACATAGAGCAAAGAGCAGAGCATCTACGATGTTGGATTTACCGCTGCCGTTGGGTCCGGTGACGGTTATGAAATCGTTCTTCAGAGGTACCCTGATGCTTTTGCCAAAGGATTTGAAGTTCTTGAGCTCGACCTCTTTGATGTACAAAGGTTACCTCCGCACGATCGTTGCCCTGGTTTTTACTTGCCTGCCAGCCGCTATATTCCTTCCTATCTGAATGTTTTAGTCTTCCTCCTTGGCTGGTCTTGGGAATGTTTGCGCTTTTGCTCGCAGTCTTTTTTAGCTGCCTTTGGCAGGAAAGCTTTGATTTCCCGGACAGGCCTCCCGCGCTGCCGAGGCATCCCTCCAATACTTTAACTTAAGCATGTATTCGAGGATGTATATATTGTTTTCCTATCAACTATTAGTTTTTCAAACAATGCTATTTAATTTACAAAAGCATAATATTAATTAGTGCATCGATTTTTCGGTCTCGGGCGGTGATTCGACATGCGTTGTCGACCACGAGAATCCCGTTCCGATGCTTTTTTCTCCAAAACTTATTTACCCTCTGGCAAAGCCAGTTTCCCAGCATGGAGATACTAGCCGACGTCGGGGGAAGGCCGGGTCTGGACTGCAGGGGTTTTTGCAGCTACTGCTATTTTAAAGGAGTCAGAAATGTGAAGCCTTTCGGCTGCAAGTTTTGCATGCCATTCCAGAAGGGCTGCGATTACTGCTCCCGTGCCATTGTGGAGGGCTATCCAGGCTTCAAACCGCTCGATTCCGTGGTCTTCGAGGTGGCCCAGAGAGCTTTTGGCTCCATTCCCGATAAGGTCACCATCAGCGGCGGCGGGGATCTAAGCTGTTACCCCGATCTTCTGCCGCTGGCAAAGATGGTGGGACAGGGAATCGTTCCCATTCATCTTGGCTACACCAGCGGAAAGGGCTTTCGTAGCGGGGATGAGGCCGGGCCCCTGGTAGAAGCGGGCGTGAACGAGGTCTCCTTCACTGTCTTTTCCACAAGGCCCGAGCTGCGGCGAAAGTACATGGGCGACAAGCATCCTGAGGCAGCGCTCTCCAACCTTAGCATTTTCTGCCAGAATTGCGATGTTTATTGCGCTGCGGTGCTCATCCCGGGCGTCAACGACGGCCCGGAGCTGGAGAAGACCTGCTGCGAGCTGGAAGAGATGGGTGCGAAAGGGCTGATCCTCATGAGATTTGCCAATGTCCGCGAGCAGGGCTTGATCTTGGGAAATGAACCCATAATTCCCGGCGTGACACCTCACACGGTTGAGGATTTTCAAAGGATTGTCACGGAAACCGCGGAGCGGCATGGCCTCAGAGTGACGGGGACCCCCCTCTGGGACCCGGGAACAGGTGCACCCTTCGCCCTGGCCGTGAACCGGGAGGAGATTAGGCGGCTGCCAAAGGTGAGACGTGCCGCTACTATCGTCACCAGTTCCATCGCCCGTCCCATGCTCGCAGTCATCTTCCAGGAGCTGGGAGGGCTGGTTAATGTGGTTGCTGCGAAGAAGGACGTGGGATGCCTGATAACTCTGGAGGATTTCATGGATCTGGATCTGACCGGGATCAAGGATACGGTCATCATCCCTGGCAGAACCCTCGCCCACGATAAGGAGATCAAAAAGGCTCTTAACCGCGACGGCCGGGATAGGCTGGTAGCGCGAGGCCCGGATAGGCTCACCGTGGACGGCGAGATGAGCATCTCCATGAGTAAGCAGGAGGTCCTGGACCTGGAGGTCGAGGCTTTCCGGGAACTGATAGAGGCCATCAACGCCTTGGGTATGTAGGATCAATTCCGGAAAGCTATTAGTACTATGAAGAAGCCCAAAAAAATGATGAAGCAGAAACGGCCGTTTCATGTTATGATCATCCCCACTTTGGGCTGTCCATCCAAATGCAGCTACTGCTGGAGCTCAGAGGAAGGCTCGCCCATAATGGACATTGAGACCATCCGTGAGGTGGTTTTATGGCTCAAGAATTTTCGCGATGATCCAGTCACATTCACCTTCCACGGCGGCGAGCCTCTGCTCGCCGGAGCGGATTTCTACAGGAAGGCCTTGCCCTTGTTGTCCGAGGAATTAAATCATCTGAGTCCAAGCTTTGCCCTACAGACCAACCTCTGGAAGCTCACTCCCGAACTGGCGCAGGTATTGGCAGAGTACGATATCCCTATCGGCTCCAGCCTGGACGGCCCAAAGGATCTCAACGATCTGCAAAGGTCAGAAGGATACTACGAGAGGACCATGAGAGGCTACGAGATTGCCAAAGCGCACGGCCTGCAAGTGCAGTTCATCTGCACCTTTACCTCTCACTCCGTGAAGTTCAAAGAGGAAATCTTCAACTATTTTCTTGAGAACGGCCTGACCCTCAAGCTGCATCCAGCGCTGCCATCTTTACGAAGCCAGGACCCGGATAAATGGGCGCTCGCACCGGAGGAGTACGGAGAGCTTCTGGTTTATCTCCTGGACAGGTACCTGGAAAATATGGGCCAAATCGAGGTCCGGAACATCAATGACTACTGCAGGTGCGTCTTCACCAATCGAGGCACCGTCTGCACTTTCGTGGACTGCATGGATAGCACCTTTGCCGTGGGGCCGGATGGCAGCATCTACCCTTGCTATCGTTTCGTAGGCATGCCCGAGTACGTCATGGGCCATGTCCAAGATTGTCCTAGCCAGGATGATCTGGCCGCATCGGCCGCAGGCCAGCGCATGCTCCAGTTCAAGGAGTACGTGAACCGGGAATGCAAGGGCTGCAAGCACATCAGATATTGCCGCGGCGGCTGCCCCTACAACGCCATCGCTCCCACCGGCGGGGAAATAAAGGGTGTCGATCCCCACTGCGTGGCCTACAAGCGTATCTTCGATGAAATCTCGGATCGATTCAATAAAGAGATGATGGGCTCTTTTGGCATGGAAATGGAGGGTCCATCACAAGGATCAATGAAGGCCCTAAGGCCGGGGATAATGTCCTTAATGAGAAGCATGGTATCACGATAAAGCTGCGGGTTGAATCGATTTTGAAATTTTTTTATTTCCGTGAAAATGGCCTGTTGATATCATTTTCATCTTTCGGGCATGAGCTCTGCCCTCGTCCTTATGCTCATGAGGGTATATGAATACTCCGCAGCGAGCAAATTAGAATAAAAATACCGATAAAATCTACGCGTCCTGATCTGGATGCTAAGGACAAGCGAGTTGCGAAATATATAATAGCCAGTCAGGAAGGTGATGAGCAGGATGGTAGGGACTGAAAGTGTACTGCGTGCCTGACAGGCTGATTGCGGAAAGAGGGATGAGGTACCCATGTTCATTCTTGAGGCATTGAACCATTGTATCATTGTATCGGAGGTTTTAAGGAGATTGGTCAGGCCATAAATGCCTGGAAACCCAAGCCAGGGACATTTTATCCGTTTAAAAATTCTCTTTGAATATCATTGGAGGAGATTTCTGTAGCTCATCAGAAAGCCCGAGCTTGCATTTCGGCTGCATGAAAAAAGAGCGAAAATGATTTCAGTGCCGGTGTTCCCTACATGCGTTCTCTGCATCGGCTCCGATCAGCTTTCTCGCCTTCCAGTCTTCGATGGCCTCCCGCACTGTACCTGTAGCGCAGGTGAAGACCTCGATGCTAGACTGCTGGAAGAGCTGTATTGCTCTAGGGCCCAGGTTGCCTACTATCATGACCTGTGCTCCTTCTTTCAGTAGGAACTCTGCTGCGTGGCCGGTCCCGCCCATGTGCTCTCCCTTGTTGGGAACAACCTTCACATCGCCCGTCTCCAAATCCACCACGGTGAAGGTGGGGGCCCTCCCGAAGTGGGAGGATACAGATTCCTCAAGGCATTTGTCGCCCATGGTAGGCAGGCAAACCTTTACCATGGCCTACCACCTCCCCGACCTCTGCCGCTTCCTTTTGGACCTCCGCCCAGGCCTCTACCGCCACCGCTTCCCTGCCCTTTGGGCCCCTGTCCTATCTGGCCGCGACCCATGCCTGCATGCGGCGGCGCCGAGGGGGAAATGATCTTTTGCAGATCTCCCCGCAAGAAGTGCTCTACAGACTCTCTGACGCTGCCTCCAATGTGCTGATAAACGTCAATACCCGCAGCAGAAAGCGTCTGCAGGGCATTGGGACCGACATTTCCAGTGATCAGAGCGGTCACGCCCAGTTTGGCAACTGCCTGAGCGGCCTGTATCCCTGCACCCCCAGAAGCCCCGGCGCTGGAGTTGGGTACCGACTCTGCGGTCATGTCTTCCGTTTCTACCACCACGAAAAAGGGGCAGCGACCGAACCTGGGATCAACTGGCGCATCTAGGCCAGATGCACCTGCAGTAACGCATATCTTCATTAAATGCCTCTCCGTATTTTGAGAACAATTATGCCAATATGCGACTTTATATTTAAAGTTAACTTAATCCTCTTATTATCACGATGTCTTGAATACTATTGAAAGTCAATAATAATTTAATGTTGTATCTCTATCTCATTCTTGAATCAGTTTGCAGAATTATTTTCCAGCTCCAGCCAGCAGATCCTCAATTACTTCTTCCAGCGATCCGGCTTCGGTCCGTACTGTCTCCACGCCCGCCTCGGCAAAGACGTATCCCGGCCCTTTTCCGGAGAGGTTCTCCCTGGTTATCACAACATCAGGTTTGTGCAAAAGCAAGAACTCTGCTACCTTCAACCCCCTCGCCTTGGCCAAATCCTTGTGCGGATTGGCCAACACCTCCTGCCGGGAGACAGCCTTCCGTTGCAGATCGATCTCCACCAGGGCGAAGTAGGGGGCCGTTCCGAAGTGGCGGCTGATCTCTCCGTTAACATCGGCCAAGGGGAGAGCATAACTAATCTGAATTCTGCTCCGCGGTTCGTAGTGTATCAGAACGCGATCCACATGGGGCACGGCTTCCCGTATCTTCTTTTCCATACGTTCGCTCGCCTGATGCGCCTTCTTAAGGTCTGTAATGCGCAGCTCTACATTAACCTCAACGAAGAGATATCGCCCGGAGTTACGGGCTGTGACCCCTTTTATGGCGCTAACCGTCGGTTCAGCCCCGATCGCGGCCCGGATTCTATCCTGGGTCTGAGTGTCCACAGATGCATCCAGAAGCACTCGCATCCCGCTCACCAAGATATCCCAACCTGCTTTGACTACAAAAATAGCGATAACTATCGCTGCAACCCTATCCAGAGGAATCCCGAATCGCTGACCAAGCAAAGCGAAAAGAACTATAGATGCAGTGAAAGCGTCTGCTTTGAACTGGCTTCCATCTGCAATCAGGCTCGGAGAGTTTGCTTTCTGTCCCATCCCTACCTCGAAGCGGCCGAACAGAATTGGAATTGGTATCATAAGTCCAACCGCCAATAGAACCCATTCGCCGTAAGGATTTATGAGGCGCTCCTCTGTCAATGCTTCCCGGACGATCTCGTAGGCCGTCAAGAAAAGCAATAAAGATATGAGAATCGACACTAAATTCTCTACTTTGTAAAGGCCGTACGGGAAACTGCTGCTCTTCCTGCTGGAAATGATCAAGCCCATTATTAGGGCCAACGACCCAAAGATATCAACCGAAGAATGTATAGCATCGGCACGCAGCGCTAGGCTGCCTGTAACTATGGAGAGCACTAACTTAGCAAATGCTAGAGATAGGTTTAACAGCAGAGAATAGAGAGCTACTCTGAGTATTGTAGACTCGGTTTCACGAAATCCATTCCAGAGCTTGTTCATGATTTTCCTCAGAACCTTTTCAAGGCAAGAGATATGTTCTATAAATCACAATGCGCTGTAGAACTCCGGCAGTGAGATCTCGATATAAGACACAAGTTGCCGGTTTGCTGGAACTTCAACAACTTAGATAAATTCCAAGCCTTCTTTGATATAAAGTCTATTCTTTCATAACCAAATCTCTAGGCAACTTCATCTCAAGAATTGAATCTTTCGCCTCAGCAAAAAAAATTTCACTTAGGTTGATAGGGTCGAAATGAAATTACAGGCGAAATAACATCTTAATTTCTTAGCATGTTCTGCGGATTTGATCAGCGGCAATGTATGCGAATTCTGGCCAATTTTCCATATACCCATGATGTTTCTAGCAAGATCAAAGAAAGGCCGAGGGCGATGATAAGCATTGAAATTACCATCCTCTGTTCCTGATCTATGCGTTTCGATAACTACCTTAGCCTAATTTTAGTACAGATTACGGAGTTAGCATCCAAAAAGTATTTAGATTATGGAAACGAAATTGTGATTGATTTGTACTTCACTTTCAACTGGAGGTGATCACATATGTGTTGTCATAATAGCGATAAACACGAGCACAAGCATAAGCACGATTCAGGAGTAGAACACACGCATGAGCATTGTCATGATGAGGAACATCATCATGAGCACCATTGCTGCCATTGAGCCGATGCACCATGTCTCTTCTGAGAATATCGGCTATGATATCTTTTCGTTTTTAGCCATGAGTTCGACAGCTCACAGAGTAAATCTTAGCAACAAGCAGTAAATATTTTTGAAGCGATACTCTTTATGCTTACATAAAAATCTTAGTGGGTAGTTCGTCCAGCTGGTCATGCTTGTTCTGGACGTCATCCCCGCTTTTGATGCACGGTTCTCTCGAACCTTTCCTTAAACTTAACCGGCACTTCTGCTACAACTAGATGACCGTTTTCATATGCCTTGCCGAATATCTCCAGGCCTCTTGCTGTTTGTAGGTAAACTGCGCAGGTCCCCTTTTCAGGCCCTGCCCCGACAGATAAGTCTGCAGCGCCGGGCATAAATTCAGAGCACTTTTTGCACCAGGGGATCGAATATTCATGCGCTTCTTTAACCGGCCTTTGAAATACTACTTTCCCTTCTCCATCGAAGAGCCTTAGATCCCTATCGATTTCAAATCTCTTAACGTCTTCTCTTTTTATTCCGTTATTCACATAACGCCAGAACTTCTCAGGGTCGAAACTTCCCAGACAAAAAAGTCCAATTTTCAGGCAAACCTCATCGGATTTTACCATATTGGTCCCCGAGCCAAGAACTTTCAGCTCACCTGGTGTGACCACGATTCCGATATCACCGTAAGTATCTATTGCTCCTCTAATCGTCCTTCGATAGTCTCTGTTGTTTATGGGAAAATAAACGCTTCCTGCATATTTTCTCAGCTCGCTCGAATCGGTCACAATCACTGGAAAGGGATTCCAATAAACGTTTTTCCCCACAACCACCGCTCCTTTTATCATACCCTTATCCAGAGCGTATTCCAGGAGGCTTGTGACAACACCTCCATCCTGCACATTTGGAATTTTTTCAACTGTTTTTGCTTGATAAATTGAGCCTAATTCTAATTCAATGGTCTTGTCGAATCTTTGAACAGATTCTTTCAGCGTGTTCCGAGTAGGATTCATCTTTTCGATAATATACAAGGGCCTTCAAGAGTAAGAACTTGCCGCAAGCGCAAAAGTTTGGAAAATAGAGGTTGATACTCGAAGTTCCGGGTTTAAGGATCTTCGCTCTTCATATCCGCTCCTGAAAACAAGAAAAAATAACTTTTCTATCCTTGGCTCCATCTCCTTTGGTTCAACTTAGAGCCCTTGGCGAGATCCAGTTACCAAATGCAGACGGCCCAAAGCAGGGTGCTGCGTTCTTCAGAGGCTATCTAACAAACTCAGGCTGACCATCATCACCAAGAAGCCAACGATGATTCCCAGATTGGTGAGATGCTCATCGCCGTAGTGGTTAGCTGCGGGTATCAGCTCGTCAAAGCAGATGAAGACCATGATTCCTGCCGCAAACGCGGTTGATGCTGCCAGGACGTAAGGAGTGAGGAAGGGGTAAAGCACGAGAACGGCTAAAATGGCACCTAAGGGCTCTGTCAATCCCGCCAGAAAAGACAGAAGGCAAGAACGCCTCCGATCACCGGTGGCGCAGTAGAGGGGCACGCTGCAAGCCACGCCTTCCGGGATGTTGTGAATGGCGATGGCTATGGCTATAGGTATTCCTAGCCGTGTGTCAGCCAGGGTGACCAGGGCTACGGTCATGCCCTCCGGAAGATTATGAATGGCCATACCGATGGTGGTCATGATCCCGGTTCTGCAGAGTCGTTCGCCGTGAGAGTCAACCGATCCGTCCAGGTGAATATGGGGAACAAGGTGATCCAAGGCGTAAATAGCCAGCAATCCCAGCAGAAAGAACATGTTGGCCGTATTCAGGCCGATGGCTATACGAGAGCTGTAGAAGAGATCCACAAAGGCCACGAAAATCATAACTCCGGCTGCAAAGCCCAGGCTAATGGAGAGATATCGCATATCCGGTCTGGGTATGAAGTAGGAGGCCAGGCTACCTAAGCCCGTAGCCAGACCAGCCAGGGTGGTGAGGACGATGGCCGCTTGAACGTCAGCTATCACTATCGTTCCTGTATGGCAGATTGTATTTTTAGTTTCTTCTCAGAGTTGTGTATCACAATTATGATGATAAAATTTGAATTTATTGTTTGGTGAAAGAAAAATTGGTGAAAAGCAGCGACCAGGTTTTTATCTCCATAGCGCGTAATTGAAAGCATGCCAAACGGACTGAGGCTGTGGGTGGTGGTCGAGAATTCCGCATCCCTGAACAATCCTCTGATCTGGGCCCAACATGGACTTTGCCTCTTTCTGGAAATTGATCTGGGCGCAAAAGGGACGATGAATCTGCTGCTGGACGCTGGCAACTCTGCCAAGGTTACCCTGCACAACCTCGACACCCTGCGGCTTGATCCTCGCATTCTGGACTTCATTGTACTCAGTCACGGGCATTATGATCATACTGGAGGCCTGCTGGGCGTGTTGAAGCGTGCCGGCAAGCGAACGCCAATCCTGGCTCACCCAGAGATATTCCGTCCCACGCTGAAGATCACGCCCTTTCTGAAGTTCATCGGCCCTCCTTTCACCGCTCAAGAGGCGGAGGCGGTTGGGGCGGTGATGCTTTATTCTCGGGACAGTACGGCCTTAGGGAATGACGTCATGACCACAGGTGAGATCCGACGCGAAGCGAATTTTGAAAAGGTGGAAGGATTCAAAACTGTGAAGGAGGGCGAGCTCATGGAAGATGTGATGATGGATGACCAAGCCCTTGTGGTCAATATACAGGATAAAGGCCTAGTCGTGATCACAGGATGCGCCCACTCGGGAATAATTAATACTGTTGTGCAGGCTCAAAAGCTTAGCGGGGTTCAAGACATTTATGCCATAGTAGGAGGCTTTCATCTTCATGGAGCCAGCGAAAAACGGCTGGATTCGACGGTGGATGAGCTTCTTAAGCTAAATCCCCAGGTCTTGCTGCCGGGGCACTGCACAGGGACGAAGGCAGTTTGTCGCCTTTTGCAGGCGTTCGAGGAGAGGTGCAAGCCTCTGGCCGCTGGTGATGTTATAGATCTCTGATGAAGAAGTGATATCTGGAGTTTGAGAATATGATCGCCTTTGGACCCGTCCCCTCACGGCGGCTAAGGAGAAGCCTCGGGATAAATAACATCCCACCCAAGGTCTGCTCCTATTCATGCATTTACTGCCAGGTGGGCAGGACATTAAGGATGCAAGAAGGGAGACAACCCTTCTTTAGCCCTGAGGATATTTTGAGAGAGGTGGAAGAGAAGGTAGCCAATATTCGGGAAGTGAGCGAGCCCATAGACTATTTGACCTTTGTCCCCGATGGCGAGCCCACTCTGGATGCCAACTTGGGACGAGAGATCGAGATGCTGAAACCTCTGGGGATCAAGATAGCGGTGATAACTAATGCTTCGCTGGTGTGGCGACAGGATGTTCAGGAAGATCTATGCAAAGCAGATTGGGTCTCCCTGAAGGTGGATGCCGTTGAGGAGGCAACCTGGCGTAAGATTAACCGACCCTATCACACCTTGAAGCTGAAATCGATCCTCGACGCCATCCTCGGCTTCTCCCGGATCTACGAGGGCGTGCTGGCCACTGAGACCATGCTGGTTAGAGATATCAATGACTGTAAAAGTTCCCTGGAGATGACCGCGGACTTTCTGGCTCAAGTCCGCCCGGCGAAGGTTTACTTATCCGTGCCCACCAGGCCACCCGCCGAGGATTGGGTGCTGCCTCCCTCAGAGGAGAGCATCAACCGGGCTTACCAGATATTCAGCAGGAAGCTAGACCATGTAGAGCTTCTAGTGGGATACGAGGGCGATCTCTTCGACTTCACGGGCGACGTGGAGCGAGACCTACTGAGCATCACCGCCGTGCACCCCATGAGGGAAGAGGCGGTGAAAAAATTTTTGGAGCAGGCCGGGAGGAGCTGGGATATCATTCAGAGGTTAATAGACGCTGGTCAGCTTGTGGAGGCCGAATACGGCGGCAACAGGTTCTATTTGAGGCGGCC